>JAURWD010000323.1 GCA_030655145.1 Ferruginibacter sp. | reverse complement strand
GAGTTGTTGGCATGTACAGGAAAGGTGGCGTGCTGTTCAGTACCATCCATGGTTCCAATGGATATCTTAACCTGTTGAGTGGACGCAGAAATAATATCAATGTAGATTATTGGACACCTGAAAATACGGATGCAAAGTATCCTCGTCCTGGCGGCATTCTGAGCAGCGATAATCCAAAGTATGGCAGTACCCTTAGCTATTTCGATGGTTCGTTCATGAAGATCCGTGCGATCACATTGGGATATGATTTTAACCGGAGCCTGATGAAAAACTCGGCAACCAAACTCAGGATGTATGTAACGGCTCAAAACCCATTTGTGTTCTTCTCGCCATTCCACAGCGAATCCGGATTGGATCCCGAAACCAATTCCTTTGGTAACGAAAACGCTTCCGTAAATCTCAGTCAAAACCTGCGACGTATTCTGACAGTGGGGTATAATACGCCATCTACCCGTAATTACATAGTTGGTTTGAACTTAACATTTTAAAAATCTCATTATATGAAGCTTATAATAAAATCATTCATTGCGGCGGCGCTGGTCTTAAGCGCTGGTTCAGGTTGCAAAAAAATCCTGGATGAAGAACCACGCAGTATATACACACCTGAATTTTTCAAAACAGAAAAAGGGATCCTGGGAGGAATAACATCGCAATATGCTCACCTGCGTTTCATCTACGGCCAGCCGTATTACTACAACACTTTGGAAACAGGTACTGATGAATATACCTGGGCGTCAAGCGCCGATCAGAATTTTAAGGATATGGATCTAAGTGGCGTTGGAAACATTACCGCAGCCAGTAGTCGTTCCGATGCCTTGTGGGGTACTGCGTTTTCCAATATCAATACTGCCAGTGGTATTATTGAGAACGCAGCGGCCGTACCTACCGTTACGCCTGCTCAGGTTGCCGAAGCCCGGTTCTTCCGTGCTTTCGACTACTTCCTTCTTGTTCAGACATTTGGAGGCGTTCCATTGGATCTCGGCGCCGGGGAATTAAAGTTCAACACCTCTGCATCGAGGGGTTCCGTACGGAACACCGTTCCGGAAGTGTACACGAAGGCGATATTTCCCGACCTTGTACAAGCTGTGGCTGACCTCCCTGTGGCTCCGCGTGCAACCGGTACCGCAACAAAAACCCTGGCCCGTCTTTACTTGTCCAAAGCTTACCTTACTTATGCCTGGTGGCTCCAAAACCCAAATAACATTCCCACCTATCCTGCTTCTCCAAGAACTGACCCTGCAGGTAAGGATGCAGCTTACTATTTTCAACAAGCTTACGATATTGCTACACAGGGTATTGATGCCCCGGGTTCTTTTGGATTAGAAAATACGTTTTATGACCTGCATGTTGGGGGTAATGACCGCAACAAAGAAATGCTGCTGTATGCGGATCATACTCAAGAGAGTGCATTCTATAATGGAGCGCCTATCATCAGTGGCTCTGATGGGGAGTCTGGAAATGGACGAAACGGTGCAGTATGGATGGTGACCTGGAATTATACAATTATCAGGAGCGCTCCCAATGCTACCGGAACCGGTTCGGGCGTTAGCTCAGTACAACGTGAAGCTGCCCAATCTTTAGGACGGCCCTATACCAGGATGGCTCCACCAATTGGTCCTTTTTTAACCACGTTTGCTGATAAAACCCTGGACTCCCGTTACGATGGAACCTTCGCTACCGTTCATCGTGGTAACTGGCCCAAGGGTGGTACCAGCAATGCAACGCTTTATAATGCGAATGATTTACCAGTAGTTCCTGGTGATGCCATTTTAAGCTTTCTCGAAGATGAATCACAAACAGCAAACATAGTGTACCCCGCCAGCGGAGCCAGTTTCCCGGGAAAAACTTCGAACAATGTGGGCGCCGGGGTATTGCCAGGGCGGGCTGATTTCGTGGTCAATCCGCGTGGTATCAGCAGGATCGTTTACCCTAATCTTTGGAAAATGGGCGTTTACCGCACTGATAACGGTAACGGTTTAGGCCAACCGAATGCCACCAGCACCCGACCTTTCAAAATCGCCAAGTTCTCTGAATTATATTTAATTGCTGCTGAGGCCGCGGTGAAAGGCGCAATAACTGTAGCTGGTAAAAGTGCAACTGATCTGCTGAACGTCATTCGTGCAAGGGCAGGCAAATGGAAATTCTCAAATAAAAACAATGCCGCATTCGTTGCAGACAATAGCGCTGCGCTGATTGCCGCTACTCCTGCAACAGTTGATATCAATTATATTTTGGCAGAACGTTCACGTGAATATTTTGGAGAAGGCCATCGTTGGTTTGACCTCGTTCGTACCCAGAAATGGAATGAACTTGCCGGTACCTACCAGATCGGTGGAGCCACTTATGGAAGTCATACACCACAAACGGTTACCCGCACCATCGAGCCAATGCACTACCTCCGGCCAATTCCCCAAAGCCAACTTGATGGAATGGATATGAGCACGGAAGAAAAACTGGCCTACCAAAATCCAGGGTATCAATAAAGTTTAAAATGAAAAATAGTGGTGTTTGATTAAAGACCGGAAGCAGGCGAATCCTCCTTCCGGTTTTTATAACTTCAAAAGGAAATTAAATCCCCGTACAAAGACCGTTAAATAACAAACTTAAAGTAACTGGGTAAATAGGTGACCGCGATAGGAGATTCACCCCGTGACATGTTAGAAAATAATGGTTGCAAACTCTGTACTGAAAAACCGGGTTCGTTTTTTTAAATTTGATATCGAAGCAGGGAAGACCGAAAATCTTTCCTGCTTTTTTACTAGGTAAAATGATCATTCAAAAATGATGTATTCATGGAAGTTCAGTTGGTGGAATTTGCTTGTGCCGGCGATCGCTTGTTGCTTCCTGGCAACGCCACCGCTGGTTTGGAGCCAATCCAAAAAAGTAAATGCCCCGGTGCGGGAACGCGTCAGCATCAATGAAGGATGGCGGTTTATGCGGTACTCCTCAACGCCGGATAACCTGGTGTATGATGAGCGGCCGGTGGTAGAGAGTCACAATGACAACGTGGTTGCGGATACCAGGGCAACGGATTCCAGTCGGGCAAAGACCTCTGATCAAAGCTTAAAAAAATGGATCCTGCCTACCGCGAATGATTTTATAAAGGATACCGCCAAATTGCACCAACGCCCTTCGGGTAATCCCGGCGCCGATTTTCCCTTTGTAAAAGCGGGGTTTGATGACAAGGCCTGGGAAGAGGTGACCGTTCCGCACGACTGGGCGATCAAAGGGCCTTTCTACACAGGAGATAAGCCGGTAGTAGGCGGTGGTATGGGGCGTTTGCCAAGTCAAGGCGTTGCCTGGTATCGTAACAAATTAAACATAACGGAAACGGATAGGGGCAAATCAATTTTTCTCGATATTGATGGCGCCATGTCGTATGCAATGGTTTGGTTTAACGGCGTGCTCGTCGGCGGCTGGCCCTACGGCTACAATTCTTTTCGCCTCGATCTAACGCCGTATGTAAAGCCCGGCGGTGTAAACCAGGTAGCAATCCGGATCGACAATCCAAATCATTCGGCGCGCTGGTATCCGGGCGGTGGTCTTTACCGAAATGTCTGGCTGACAAAAGTCAGCCCGGCGCATGTGGCCCAGTGGGGCAGCTTTATTACAACAAGGGATGTTTCAAATGCTTCCGCCACACTAGACCTCGCGGTGGATATTGAAAACAAATCGGTAGTTGATCAACCAATCAAAATTGTTACTGATGTATATGGTTTGAATACTCAATTCATTCGCTCCCCCAACAAAATTGTTTCGTTCCCGGTGGCAACGACCATGGTAGCGGCAGGAAAGAAATCAACGCTTCGGAATTCTGTTCTTTTAAAAAATCCATTATTATGGGGACCACCGCCGACCCAGCGCCCAAACCTGTATCTCGCGGTAACGCGGGTATACGCCGGGGATAAATTAGTGGATAAATATGAAACACGTTTTGGCATTCGTTCCCTCAAATTTGACCCGGTTAAAGGGCTGTTTCTAAATGACAAGGCGATCCGCATGCAGGGCGTAAACCAGCACCATGATCTCGGTGCGCTTGGTGCCGCATTCAATACCAGGGCTGCAGAAAGACAATTAGAAATTTTAAGAGAGCTTGGCTGCAACGCGATCCGGCTGGCACATAATCCACCTGCACCTGAACTCCTCGATCTCACTGACCGCATGGGGTTCCTTGTGATCAATGAAGTATTTGATTGTTGGGAGCGGGGCAAAACGCCGCACGATTTTCATTTGATCTTTCCCGATTGGTATGAAGCCGATACAAGGTCATTCATCCGGAGAGATCGCAATCATCCGTCGATCATCGAATGGAGTTTTGGAAATGAAGTGGGCGAACAATACACTGCGGAAGCAGGGGCAGCGCTTGCCAAAAAGCTTTGGGCGATTGTGCGGGAAGAAGATAGTACAAGGCCTGCTACGGCCTCTATGAATTACGCCAGGCCGGATATGCCTTTCCCAACGGCCATGGATATCCTAAGTTTGAATTACCAGGGCGAAGGGATCAGGGATGCACCGGCTTACGCGGCATTGAAAGGCATCCGGACCTCACCATTGTATCCTGCATTTCAAAAAAAGTTTCCCGATAAATTTATCCAGAGCAGCGAAACTTCTTCCGCCTTGAGTACAAGGGGAACCTACCTGTTTCCTGTAGTTGATGGGATTAGTGCGCCGATTGCTGAAGGAGCGGGTGGTGACTTCAAACTACAGCAGGTGAGCGCTTATGAATTGTACACGGCGGCCTTTGGCGCCTCGCCTGATAAGGTCTTTGCGTCTCAGGATAAACATCCCTATGTGGCCGGCGAATTCGTTTGGTCTGGCTTTGATTACCTCGGTGAACCCACGCCGTATTACACTGCCCGCAGTTCGTACTCGGGTATCATTGATTTGGCCGGGTTTAAAAAAGACCGTTTCTATTTGTACCAGGCGAGATGGCGTCCGAACCTGGCGATGGCGCATATCCTGCCGCATTGGACCTGGCCCAACCGCGTTGGAGAAATCACGCCGGTTCATGTATTTAGCTCTGGTGATGAGGTCGAGCTTTTCTTAAACGGGAAGTCCCTGGGAAGAAAACGCCGTGGACCGTATGAATATCGCTTCAGATGGGATAGCGTTCAATATCAACCGGGCGTGCTCAAGGTGGTTGCTTACAAAAATGGTAAGGCCTGGGCGAAGGATACCGTCCAAACTGTCGGCACTGCAGCAAAACTTCAACTTGTTGCTGACAGAACCAAAATAAAAGCAGATGGCCAAGACCTTTCTTTTTTAACCCTAAGCGTAGTCGATAGTAAGGGACGTCTCGTGCCACAGGCCAATAACCGTATACGGTTTGAAATTGTTGGTCCGGGTAAAATTGTTGCAACTGACAATGGTGATCCGGCAGACCTGGAATCTTTTTCTTCAACCGATCGTAAAGCTTTCAGCGGACTTGCATTGGTGATCGTGCAGGCGAAAAAAGGCGCTACCGGAACCATAATTGTCAGGGCGAAATCCGAAGGGATGCCGTCGGTGGAAACAAGGATCAAACTCAATTGAAAATAGTTTAGCCGCGGTGGGTTTTCAAAACAAAAGGTTGATTTTTTTTCTAAATAATTTGAGAATTTATTTTAAAAACAGATTTATGTTGATGCATGAAACAATGCGCTGGTTTGGATCAACTGATGCGGTGAGCCTGGAAGATATCCGGCAGGCAGGTTGCGCCGGGGTAGTGACAGCACTGCACCAGGTACCGGTTGGCGAAGTTTGGCCGGTGGAAGAAATTGAAAAAAGAAAATCAGTGATCGAGGCCGCCGGAATGACCTGGACCGTGGTGGAAAGTTTACCGCTGAGCGAGGATATCAAGCGCCGCGGCGGAGACTACCACATTCACATCGCCAACTATAAAGAAAGCCTGGTAAATCTTGCACAATGTGGCCTCAAGGTAATCACGTATAACTTTATGCCGGTGCTGGATTGGGTACGCACAGATATAAATCATACACTGCCCACGGGCAGCAAGGCCCTTTATTTTGAAAGGCTTGCTTTTGTTGCCTTTGACCTTTACATGCTTAAACGGCCGGGTGCTGAAACTGATTACACAGCAACGGAAATGCAGGCGGCAGGAGAGTGGATGAACAGTCATACAGAAGCAGAAAAGCAGCAAGTATTCCTGAATGCTTTATTGGGATTGCCGGGTACCTCCGGGCGTTTTACGCCGGAAGAAATATTGGCTGCCCTCGCTACTTATAAAGACATTGATGCGGCTACGCTCCGTGGAAATTTGTTTTATTTTCTCGGCGAGATCATCCCGCTAGCAGAAAAGCTGGGGTTGAAAATGGCCATTCATCCGGACGATCCACCATACCCGGTGCTTGGGCTTCCTCGCGTGGTAAGTGCTGAGGAAGATTTAGAGGCGATCATTCGTTCCGTTCCATCGCCAGCGAATGGACTTTGTTATTGTACAGGATCACTGGGCATTCGCCCGGATAACGACCTGCTGGGGATCATCGAACGTCTTGGTGAGCATATCCATTTCCTTCACCTGCGCAATACCAAACGCGATGAAAACGGCAATTTTTTTGAAGCAGATCATTTGGGTGGCGATGCCGATATGTTTAAGATCGTACAGGCCTTGCTGTTAGTGATGGGTCGCCGGGATGTTTCTTTACCTGTGCGGCCAGACCATGGCCATCAAATGCTGGATGATCTTCATAAAACTACGTATCCCGGCTACTCGGGTATTGGTCGGTTAAAAGGCCTGGCAGAATTGCGTGGGCTGCAATACGGACTATCCAGGTTCATGGATCAATCCCAAGTCCTGAGTTCCTGACGCTCCTGCAATAAATTGCTTGCTGTTATTTTAAAGAAGAGGCACGAATGATGAGGTCGGCCCGCAGGGTAACCAGGTTCGTGATGGACAGGTCACTTACACCTTTGAGGTGATTGATGAGGTTCGTGATCGCTACCTCACCCATGGTTTCCCCGGAATAATTTACCGTAGTTAAGTTTGGCTCGATCACTTTGCTGATGGGATCATTGTTGAAGCCGGCAAATGCCACGTCTTCAGGAATACGAAGCCCTGCTGCCTTTAAGGTGATCATACAATAAACGGCGGCAGTATCATTTGCCGCGAATACCGCGTCAGGACGCTCTTTCACAGGAAGGCTTAAAATAAACTTCGCAGCTTCCACACCGGCATCTTCAGAAAGTGTGCTGGTCAAGTGAAGCTTTTCTATGAAGGGTAATTTGTGGTCTTTTAGTGCCTTGCGCATTCCCTCCAGCCGTTCCTTGTAAACATTGCGCATGATATTTCCACCAAGATGCATAACACGTTTGTAACCCTGTTCAACCAGGTGTTTTGTTATGTCGTATGCGGCGCCAAAATTGTCAATCACTACAGACGTGCTTTCCTTGCGCAAGTCGACCCGGTCAAAAAATACTACCGGTATCTTCCTGCGGAAGAAGGGCTCCAGGTGATGTACATTTTCGGTGTCGTAGGATAGCGAGATCAGCAAGCCGTCAACCCGCTTGTTAAACATGGTTGTTGCGTTCGTCTTTTCCTTTTCCGCGTTCTCCAGCGATTGCGCAATGATCAGGTTATACCCATGTCGGCTCGCAGCATTCTCCATCCCCGCCAAGACGGCCGACATAAAATAGCTATTCAACCGCGGCACCAATACCCCGATGGTATGGGTTTGTTTGGTGCGTAAACTGCTTGCAAAAGTATTCGACCGGTAACCTAGTACCTGGGCGGCTTCGAAAATCTTTTTCCGGGTATTTTTATTGATGAGTGGGTTGTCTTGCAGTCCCCGGCTGACCGTGGCGGCGGAAATATTCAGGTGTTTGGCAATATCATATATCGTGATCTCCTTGTCGTCTGGCACTGTGTAACCGTTTGTTCAAAGGAATGGAGGATTTTTGAAATAACAAAATCTGTGTGGTATGTCAGCTCATTTGCTAACGTAAACGCATACTTGTATTCAGGTTCGACACAGTATTGGCAATAATTGATCAGTTTTTGCGCAATTATCCTCTGCAAAAGTTACTAAGCGGATAACTAAAAATCTTCTGAACCATCGTTTTATGAACGTAACAGATTTTAAGTTTGCTTGTATCGCTTTAATATCTCCACACTCGTTTTGTGCGTGTTTGTCCCAATACTTAATTACGAAACTTGCCGGGGAAACATACTCGGATTTTGCCTGCAAAACCGCAAACTACCGTGCTGTGGACAATAAAAACTTTGTTGAGCGTTATCTCAAGCGTTTGCATTAAGGTTTCAACACATATTACTGGACTTCAAATTTTTTTCGAATAAAAAATTTGCCATCTTGCAACCTACGACGGTTGCTAAAATATTGGTTAGGCACGCAGCTGCAAAAACACGTTGCCATCGAGACTGCCATTTAATAGAGTCTTGCAAAAAATGCATATGAAAAAAAATAGCTTAATAGCTTGCATGCTTCTATTCCTGGGAAGTTTTGCAACAGGACAGGTGTACAATGGCCAGATCGACATCTCAAAAATCCAGCGCCCCGCCTATCATTACCAATCCGAGTACACCTTCGATACTACGCTGGATCCGGCTGCCTGGACAAAACAAGAAAAAGGGATGCAGGTTTCTTTTGCATCCACCGATCAATCCTATTTCCGGAGCGAAGTGCCGAAGCTTCAAAAAACAACATCCTGGAGCGGCGCTGGCTGGCGCGGTGAGCGATTGAATGCGCTGGTGTTGGTGTGGTGTACCGACACTGTGGAACAAGTACACTTTGTACCCACTGACCTTAAGAGCAGCTCAGGAAAACTGATCAGTAGCAACAGCCTAAAACTGAATATGGTGCGCTATGTTGTTGGCAACTATCCTTATGGCGCAAGAGATGTGACTTGTGGCGAAAGTCCCTACAAAGGACTGTATCTTATGCCGGATCGTTTTGAAGAATTTGATCGGTTTGATGTGCCTGGAAAATCGGTGCGTCCGGTATGGGTTTCACTCGATATTCCAGCGTCTACCCCGGCGGGTGAGTATAGTGGCAAGATCGAAGTAAAGGCCGCAGGCTATACAGCCATGCTCGATCTTAAGATTACTGTTCAGCAACCCATTCTACCAAAACCCCATGAATGGAAACATCGGCTCGACCTCTGGCAAAATCCCTGGGTGGTTGCCGTGGAAAATAATTTAAAACCCTGGTCAGCCGAACATAAACTATTATTAAAAAAACACCTCCAATTGTACGCGGATGCGGGTGGTTCCTATATTACGACCTATGCGGTTCATTCGCCGTGGGCGGATAATTCTTATAATATTGAAGGAGGGATGATCGGGTGGTTGAAACGTAAAAATGGTTCCTGGAAATTTGACTATTCCATTTTTGATGAATACGTGCAACTCGCGATGAGCGTGGGTATTGACAAGGCCATTACCATCTACACACCCGTTCCCTGGGGACACCGCTTTCGCTACCTCGATGAAGCAACGGGCACCTATCAAACGGTGGCGTGGGCACCAACTACGCCGGAGTTTAAATCCTTCTGGAATATATTTTTAACCGACCTGAAAAAACACCTGGAGCAAAAAGGCTGGTTTAATAAAACCTACATCGGCATTAATGAAAATGCATTGGAAGAAACCCTTGCGGCGATCAAAGTAGTGAAAGGACATTCACCAAAATGGAAGATCACCTATGCGGGTAACTGGCACGCAGAGCTGGAAAATTTATTGGACGATTATTGTTTCCTGTACGGCGAAGAGTCAAGCGTTGAAGTCGTTAAGCGCAGGGCGGCCAAAGGTTTCACGACAACTTATTACAATTGTTGTAACCCCCCGGTGCCGAACAATTTTGTATTCTCTCCGCCCATCGAAGGCCGGTGGATGGGTTGGTACACCAGTGCACATAAATATGATGGCTACCTGCGTTGGGCGTATGACGCCTGGCCGGCGGATCCAAATCGTGATGCCCGCCATGAACTCTGGGCTGCCGGCGATTGTTTCCTCGTTTACCCTGGTGGCAATAGTTGTGTTCGTTTTGAAAAGATCCGCGAAGGAATTGTTGATTATGAAAAACTGCGAATAGTGCAGGAACTGGCAGCGAAGTCCGCGAAGAAAGAAATAAAAGAATTTCTGCAACAATTAAACCGCCACATGGAAATTTTCCTGGTTGAGAAGGAATTCAACAGTGAAAAAATCAAGGCAGATGTTGATAAAGGCAGAGCGCTCATCGCGGAGATCAGCAGTAAATTATAATTGATCGCTACGAATGAAGGGTCGGTAAATTCTCAACTACTGATATCCAGGAAGAGTAGGAGAGTTAGCCGTTAGCCATTTTCTATTTACCTCTAAAAAATAAATCATGTTGCGTGTGAGAACAGTATTGTTGCTCGTTGCCATAAACGCATCTGTCTTGAACAGCTTTGCACAGCACAGCAAAAATGTATCCGTTGTCGAATCTAGTGATTATATCCTCACCCATTTATTAACGCCCGCAGGTCCGGTGCCGACAGCCCTTGATGCGAATGGCGTGTATCCTTATGTTAGTTATGTTGAAACTTCGAACCGGCCGGTACTGAAAAAGTACCGGTTTATCGTCCTGGAGAATGACCACTTGAAAGTAACCATCTGTCCCGACCTGGGCGGCAAGGTTTATTCCATGATCCATAAGCCTTCCGGGAAAGAGGTTTTATACGTTCCGGATGTTATCCGCTACACCCGCATCCTCCCGCGTTTTTATTTTGTTGCCGGCGGCATAGAAGTCAGTTTCCCGATCTCTCATTCACCTACGCAAAATGAAACCGTATTGTATAAGATTGACAAAACAACCGATCGCACTTACGTTACCTGCGGCGAGCGGGAACTTCGTTTCGGCATGCAATGGTCGGTTGAATATTCGTTAGGGGCAGCGGATAATTTTTTCACGCAACGGGTCGTTTTTCATAATCCCGGTACCCACACCTATCCGTGGATGTCCTGGTCCAATGCAGCATTGCCCTCAGCACCTGGTACCAAATTTGATTTCCCCCGGGGCCAGGTTTTATCGCATGCTTCTAAGATAGATACGATCGACTGGGAAAAACAAGGTCCCAAAACTGAGTCTGACATCAAGGAGATGACCGGGTATTTCTGGAAGACAAAGGAAGCCAATGCCTTTGGCGCATATACGCCCTCGTTAGGCACTGGTCTGTACCACTTCGCGGACGAAAAAATAGCAGCGGGCATCAAACTCTGGAGCTATGGCGTTGGGAATGACAGTGCCTGGTCCTTATTAAGCACAGCCAAACATCAAACGTATCTTGAAGTGCAGGGGGGCCCTATTGGTGACCAGTCCATCAAGTTGGAATTGATGCCAAACCAATCACGATGGCATGTAGAGTATTGGATACCGACCGACAAGGCACTGGATATTTATGCCTTGAAAGTGCCCGCTCCGGGTTTAAGGCCGCTGAACCAGGTGCCCTCATTTCAATGGGCAAGGCCGGCAGAACTGGCTCCCTGGAATCAGTTGCTCTCAGCTTACAAATTGAAATCAACAATTCCACTGGCGCCGGCCATCGATCAAAATAATTGGGCACCCTCTGGCCTGGAAAATTTGGATGCTCCTTTTAAATGGGCCATCGCTAAGAGTTCCGGCTCGCAAGCGGACCTCTGGAGATTTTATTACGGCGCGTGGCTCGCCGGCCGGGGCCGGAATGATGCTGCTATCGAAAGCCTTGCTGCTGCTCAAACCGGCGTTGCGAAGGTGTTGCTGGCAAGACTGTTAAAAATTAAGGCTGATATGGAAGGCGCTGCGATTGCGTTTGAAAGTATCAGGGAACCGTGGCTGCAAATACATCCGCAGGTAATTGTTGAGCGGGATAAAGTATTGCGTAACCTCGGAAAGCAAACCATTCGGGAGCGGGAATCATGGCTCGCGAGGGTAGATGCATTGCGGGATGAGTCGGTGATCGAAAGAAAAATACAATTGCTGATCGACCAGGGTGCTTTTGAAAAAGCAAAAGACCTGTTGCTCACGACTCCTTTTCAAAAGGTTCATCAAACCTATACCCGGACTGCAATGTGGTTACAACTGTGCAAACAACTGAAGCTTGAATGCTACCCGATTCCCAGGCAATTGGGTGAAGACCAGTTAGCAAATTTTGGCGCTTATCGCGAGTTTGAGTAAACTGAACTTATTGGGTTGATCTGAAGCCAAATTGTAGTTTCTGGAGGCATCATATTTTTTATTTGCCACAATTTCACATCTTGATTTGAAAACGTCTCAACACAAGCATTTTTTTTATTTAAGTGAATCGCTGTTTGGTAATTTTTATCATTCCACAAATTTCGCAAATTGAATACAGGACTATGGCTTTTGGTACAGCTTGCGATTCTCTTTATGATTTCTTATCGGGCAATTCAATCATTCGAGCATAAACGTGTTTCATGAATTCGGTTGACTTTTCACCAAGAGATCAGTTAAACGAATCAACTAAAAAAATAGCCAGGTTCAATCAAACGATTGCATTGGTCAATGTGGAAAAGCAAGCTGGCAAACCGGCTATATTTGTTTCCAGGCAAGTTTTTAAGTTCAGTAAATACGAATGCAATTGCCTGGTGATCCATTTATTATTTTACATTCCGCATCAAGATAATTTACCAGCATGAAATGTTTTTTTTCTTTCCTGTTTAGCCTCTTTAGTTTGTCTCTTTTCTCGCAAGGCGAAATTGTAGTTGTTCATAAAACATCATCCGCGATAGCGAATGTAAAAGTCAGTTTCGCCAGCAGCAGTGTGCGCTACAATAATGAATCAATCCTGCAAGTGAAAACAAGTAGAGAATGGAAAACTTCCGCCTGGAAAGCTGAAAAAGTACATATGCAAATTCTTGTGTGGGATGCGAAAACTAGTGGCACGATCTCCGTAACCGTGAGCGATCTTAAAACCAAACAAGGTCAAGTCATCGGTAAACAATATATCAGCACAGGCTTTGTGCAGCAGGTGATGACGGATGAGTTCAAAGGAGGCTGTGGCTACAGAACCCCGGCTGATTTTGATTCTTCACTGGTGGCGGATATCATCAATACAACTATCAAAAATGTTGCCTTGGATAAAGATGCGTTGCAACCGGTTTGGCTGAGCATAAAGGTGCCCGCTAATGCTGTTGCCGGCAGTTACACTGGAACCATCACAGTAGATGCAGGTGAAAAATATCTTCTAAATGTTGCGCTGACCGTCGTCAATAAAACTTTGCCGCCGCCAGCTCAATGGAAGTACCAACTTGATCTTTGGCAACATCCCGCTGCTATCGCAAGGGTTCACAATGAAACGCTTTGGAGCGATGCACATTTTGCTTCCATCAAAAAATATTATACAATGTTGGCCGCTGCCGGCCAGAAAAATATCACGGTAAGCATCGTTAACGAACCCTGGGGACATCAAACTTATGACGACTACCCGAGCCTGGTCAAATGGACAAAAAAGAAAGACGGGGGCTGGAGTTATGATTACAGTTTGTTTGATAAATACGTTTCGTTCGTGATGAGCTGTGGCATCACAGATCGCATCAATTGTTACAGCATGGTACCATGGAAGATTGCTTTTGCATATTATGATGAAGCGCTTGGTAAAGACACCGTTTTTACGCAGGCGATCGGCACGCCGGCCTACAATGAATTTTGGTCAGTGATGCTAAAAGATTTTACAGCACATTTAAAAAATAAAGGCTGGTTTAATATCACGGCCATTGCGATGGATGAACGGCCCCTGGCGGCGATGCAGGCGGTGATCGCGTTATTAAAATCAGTAGATAAAGATTGGAAACTCACGCTGGCGGGAGATTATCATGAGGAGATTGAAAACGACATTGACGATTACTGTGTTGCCTCACGCTGGAAGTTCCCCGCCGAAATTTTAGCCAAAAGAAAAAAAGCGGGAAAGATCAGCACCTGGTACACCTGTTGCACGGAGGCCTATCCAAATGGGTTCACCTTTTCACCACCTGACGAACATGTCTGGATCGGGTGGTACACCGCCGCGACCGATATGGATGGATACCTCCGCTGGGCTTTTAATAGCTGGACGAAAGACCCGTTAAAAGACAGTCGCTTTACTGCCTGGCCGGCAGGAGATACTTACCAGGTTTACCCGGGCCCGCTGAGCTCGATCCGCTTTGAAAAACTCATTGAAGGCATCCAGGATCATGAGAAAATTTTATTGTTGAGAAATGAATACAGGCGCAACAAACAAACGGCAAAGCTGCAGGAACTGCAAGCCGCATTAAAAAACTTTGAGATCAGTAAGTTATCGTCAACCAATGCCGCTGAAATGGTGGCAGCTGCGAAAGGCTTGCTAAATAAATAATCGTTTACCAGTAACCATCTTGATACCAGGAAGCAGCAGCCTCCAGGCCTACTGAATCACGTTAAATAAAACCTACCACATACATTCGCAAGCCGCCCGGGACTGCTTCGCTCCACTACTGAACCCAGGTCACACATTTTAAATCACTATCGTTTAGACAGCTGCCGCAAGACGAATTGCACAGGTATGCTTTTCAGCCCCTGGAATTCCAACCCGGGCGTTCATTTTTGTGCACCAAGGTCCATCGGTACGGCACAAACTATAGATGTGAGCGTTAACTTAAAGCATCAAGAAATAAGCTCACTTGCTTTCAGCATTCAGGCACGTTTTTCTGCCAGGCCAACCATTGCAGTTTCTTTCCATCTTTCTGCAGCTACACATTTCCAGGTTTAGTTATAATTTTTTTTATATATTAGATAGACCTAAATATTAACCCCTTTAAATCTACCACTATGGCCAAAAACATTAAATTATCCGTAGAAAATGGCAACCTCACATTATCGGATAATGGAATCACCCACAGGGACAGGCACATTTTTCGGTCAGTAAAATGGAAAATAGATGACCCGCAAATTGAGTCTTTCCGGATCGAAGGAAAACATCCCGGCGATCCATTCACGCAACGTCCGGCCCCCAGCCTCGGTACAGGGGAGGAATTGACGGTTCGCGGGGACGCTCCCTATGGTGATTGGGATTATTCTATCATCTGGGTGGAAGCCAATAAAGCCGGAGAAAAAACTTTGGATCCCAAGATTGCTGTTCGGCCGATTGTGGCGCCGATGTTCCTGGTGGTGGCCGCCGTGGCCTGTGTGTCCGGTTTCCTGCTCTACAAAACACTTCACAGCAGGAAGCGTGTTGCGAAGTATAAACACTAAGTTTTTCCCATCCCGACCTACCCAAACTTCCTTAAGATACTACCGATAGCTGGCTGGCCAACCAACTGGAATTGGCGAGCCAGTTTTTTTAAGCAACTACCAGGGTGCGAAGGTCATGAGCCCGACTCGAACCCGCTTCAGGCATGATCCAATCAGCAGGCCTTCATAAAAAAGTTCCCCGCATGCATGTTCCAACTCGCTGGCACAATCCACCCCGATCTAAATTGTTTGCCTGCAAATTTATTGCTTACCCAAAAAGATGTGTTTACCTGCTTTCCGTTTTGTTATTCCTGGTTTCCGCCGCTGTTGCGCAGGAGCAAAAAATAGCGGATAGTCTCTCCCGTATTTACGAACAACAAACGCTACCAGATACTGCACGATTCGTCCTCCTCCGGGATTTAGCTTTTAACGAAGTAAGAGACCTTAAACGTGCGTTGAAATTTGCAGAAGAGTTGATCAGCCTATCCGAGTCTACGGGCAACACCCGGTATCTTGGTGCGGGCTATTTTTTAAAAGGAACAAAACAACGATTACTAGGGAACCTGGATGAGGCCCTCGGTGCTTTTTTTAAGAGTGCAGAAGTGGCAAAAAAACTGCGCCATGCAACTGCCGAAGGTGATTCCTATGGTGCGGTCGCAGATATCTACTCTACAGCAAAAGATCACCCGAATGCCAGTTCTTATTACAACAAATCAATCACTACGCTTCGCCAGGCCAACGACTCCATCAGTCTTGCTTCTGCACTATTGAATGCCGGGGATGAACTCCTCCGAATCAGGAAGTATGACTCCGCTCTTTTATATTTTAAGGAGGCGGAAGTAATTTTCGGGAAGGTAAATTACCGAACCGGGATCGCCTATAGCCTGGGTAATATTGGGATGGTGTATGCTGCCAACGGGCAACACAGTGCAGCAGAAAAGAACATGAATGAGGCCATCCGGATATTGGAAGAAACCCAGGATTATCAACCCATCTGTGATTACCTGGTTTCCATTTCTAACGTCTACCTCGAGAGGGGAAATGTTCAAACTGCTTTAGGATATGCATTGCGGAGCTTCCAGCTTGCAAAACAGTTTGGGCTAAAGGAACAGGTTGCAAATGCGAGCCTCGGTTTATCTAACCTTTACGAGCGGACGGGAAACATAAATTTATCCTTTGATTATTATAAGCAACACATCGCATACCGCGACAGCATCAATGACATCAATAACGTTCAAAGGATGGCTGACCTGCGCACCAATTTTTTGGTTGCTCAAAAACAGGTAGAATTGAATATGGTCAACCGTCAAAAAAGAAATGAGCGAAACTTAAATATTTTATTGGGCGTCATACTTGGGTTAACGATGATCATTTTGGTCATATTGTTACGGAACAATAAGCATAAACAAAAAGCTTTTAAAATTTTACAGGTGCAAAAGCAGGAAACGGACAAACAAAAAGCCAAGGCAGAGGATGCACTCACGGAATTACAGGTAACTCAAAAGCAATTGATCCATACAGCAAAAATGGCCTCGTTGGGTGAGCTTACGGCCGGTATAGCCCACGAAATTCAAAACCCGTTGAATTTCGTTAATAATTTCTCCGAACTAAGCGTCGAATTGCTCGGAGAACTAAGGGGCACGAGCCTGAACAAATTAGCTGCAGCAGACCGGGGAGAAGCGGTGGAAATTGTAAGAAACCTGGAAGAAAATTTAGGAAGGATCAGCCTCCACGGGAAAAAAGCCGACTCCATTGTAAAGGGAATGTTGCAACACTCGCGGTCAAGTTCGGGCCAGAAAGAACCCACCGATATCAATGCGCTTGCTGACGAGTTCCTCCGCTTAAGTTACCACGGGTTAAAGGTTAAAGACAAATCATTTGATGCGGATTTTGTTTCGGAGTTTGATGCCAGCGTCGGCAAAATAACAATAGTACCCCAGGATATCGGAAGGGTGTTATTGAATTTATACAACAATGCTTTTTATGCAGTACATAAGAAAACCGGCGTGAACGGCGAGCCGTTTAAACCGCTTGTTTCAGTCAGTACCAAAAGAATTGGCCATATGGTAGAACTCTCTGTAAAAGACAATGGCATCGGCATCCCGCAACACGTGATTGACAAAATTTTTCAACCTTTCTTTACCACCAAACCAACAGGACAGGGAACCGGACTTGGCCTTTCCTTAAGCTATGATATTATAAAAGCGCACGGTGGTGAAATTACCGTTCAAAGCGTCGAAGGGCTGTATACGGAATTCACCATTCAATTACCCGGATAGGCCCAACTACCTTACTTCAAGCCCGGATACTGCCATTTTACACTCCGTTTGATGCGTCTATGTTCCACATCCGCCTTTGGTTTCTGCCCGGGCTCTTGTTTGCGCATTTTCGCCGGTCTTTATTAGATCGTCAAGCATGTTTATTGGGTCTGAAATTTGCTGTATTTATCAACAAACCCTGGTATCAATTTCTATAGTTGCCGGATTATTTTTTATACGTATTGCTCCATCTCGCCCTCGTCCCTTATCCCTTGTGTTCCGATCGCACCCTCGTTTTTTTAAAACCTTAAATTTTAAGCCATGAAAACGATCATTGTTGCCACCGACTTTTCTCCCGCCGCTGCGAATGCAGCCAGCTATGCCGCTGATATGGCCGCGGTCATTGAGGCAGACGTCGTCCTCCTGCACACCTACGAGATCCCTGACGTGCCGCAGGAAGTGTCCGTTGCCGTAACGGTTAGCACTATACGCCAACATGCACAGGTAGCGCTGAATAATGAAGCGGCGAGGTTAATTACCAGGACCAATAATAAAATCACCATCCATACCGAGCTTCGTGTAGGTCAATTCTTTCACCAGCTCGAGTTGGTTTGTCAACGCATGCGTCCATATAGCATTGTCATGGGTAGCCAGGGCAACACAGCCTTAACCCATTTGCTGTTTGGCAGTCATTCTGTGTATGCTGTCAAAAATCTGAACTGGCCGGTCATCACCGTACCCGTGACGGCTAACTTTTCGCGGATCAGGAAGGTCGGACTGGCCTGCGATTTCCAGGATGTTTTTAAGATGCTGCCCATTGAAGAGATCCGTCGCATGACGTTGGACTTTGATGCCGAGTTGCACATTTTGCATACGGGTAAGGAAACAGACTTTAACGAGGTGAGTGTTTTTAAAACGGGCCAACTGAAACAAATGTTTTCGCCCATCGTTCCACTTTATCATTTCATCAGTACTGCGCAGGTCGACGAAGGCATCATGCGTTTTGCTGACCAGACGGGCATTGACCTCCTGATCGTGGTGCCGAAACATCATGGATTTTTTGAAAAATTGTTGCACGGCAGTCACGTGAAAAAATTTGTACTGCACAGTCATGTTCCCGTTCTTGCGCTTCATCCCCAGCACTAGCAAATTTTTAAACCCAGGTTTTTGATGTGAACCTCCCATCATTTTTAATGCAACGCATGCTATCAATATTGCGGATGCCTTGCTGTCTCTGATCGACCCCCTGGTCGCTAAACTTCCCTTTTCTTTTTGCTTAAAAATCCTCGGCGTCCAAATGCCGGTTTTATCGCGATGCATGTTTTTTCACCAGGTTACCTTCTGCTTTAACGGGAAAATGAAAAAAGTTTTTTCACCTGTTTCATTTTAATATTGCCTTTTCAAAACGGAGCGGGTTCCGGATTTTCCATTACTGCTTCCAGGATTTAGTAGAGTTACCGGCTCGGGAATAACAATTTTAAAATTTCATTCACAACATGCAAACTCAATTTTTTCCAGGATCCGGCAGGTTTATCAAGGACATCGGCTGGCTAAAAAGTCATTTCTATTTCAGCTTCAGCAACTACTATAACCCGATGCGTAGTGCTTTTGGAACGCTCCTGGCATTCAACGATGACTATGTAGAAAGCGGCAAAGGATTCGGTATTCATCCGCACGCCAACATGGAGATCATCTCTGTTTTATTGCAGGGCAAGATGAACCACATTGATTCGATGGGTTATAAAACCATCATTGAAGAAGGTGGGGTGCAGATCATGAGCGCGGGAAGCGGGCTGATGCATGAAGAGTATAGTATTGGTGACGATACAGTGAATTTCCTGCAGATCTGGATACAACCGAAATTGCAGGGGATCACGCCAAGATACCAGCAACGCAGTTTTCCAAAGGCAGCGCGGAGGGATCAACTCAAGACGATTATATCCAATGAAGAGGGTATGGAACATTGCTGGATCAATCAAAACGCCCGGATTTCCCTTGGTTATTATGAAACCGCCCAGCAGCTCAGGTATGCTTTCAACCCGGTAAACAAATGCCTGTTCATTTTTTGCCTGGATGGCAAAATGGATGTTGCCGGTACACCCCTGGAAGCAAAAGATGGCATCGGCGTTTGGGAGACCGATAAAGTGACCCTAACCATCGAACCAGGTGCCGAGTTTATCGTGATCGAAACTCCCATTAACCAGAATTAAAAATCTCCCCCTTCCAAAACAAAAAAACAGTATGTATCATCTTGCCATCATTTCCTCCAGCGTGCGCATCGGGCGAAACAGCCATCGCGTTGCCCTCTATTTTGAACAATACCTGCGGGAGAAGAACCTCGCATCCGTAGAAATGTTAGACCTGAATGCTTATAATTTCCCGCTATTCGACGAGCGGCTCCAATTCATGAAAGAGCCGGCGCCCGGCGTGATCGATTTCTCCGAAAAAATTAAAAAGGCTGATGGCGTGATAATTGTTACCCCAGAGTATAATGGCGGATACCCGGCCAGCCTCAAAAATGCCATTGACGTGTTATTTCCTGAGTGGAAACGGAAACCTGTGGCCATCGCGACGGCTTCCGCGGGTCCATTTGGTGGAGCGCAGGTGAATACTTCACTCGCGTTTTCTTTGTGGAAAATAGGGGTGTTATTGGTGCCTTCGCTGTATTTAGTAGCGAAAGTCCAGGATAGCTTCCAGGCTGATGGCCAACCGGTAGATAAGCCGGCAACTGACAAGCGAACCGCGAAATACATGGAAGAACTTTTGTGGTGCGTTGAAGCCAGCAATCGAATGAAATAATAAGGAATCAAATCAAACAGCTTTTCTCGAACGAGCTGCGTTCAGACAAAACAAACAATTATGGATACAAATAGACTCGTTCAATGCTCGACCTTCCTGGCGCTTACCGTTTTTTTTGCCTGCACCGCCCCTAAGTTTGCGACAAAGCCAAGTTTGGAAACGTCCACGAAGGATAGCGCAAGAGCGACGAGTCTGGGAGAATTTGAACTGCAACGCCAGGGGAAAGACAGGAAGATCGGGATGAGCCAGTTTCGCAGGAAGGCGCTGGACATAGCCTATACAACTGCAAAAAATCCCCGCCAGGTATTGGATATCATTTACCCTGATACGGGTGCGGCACCCTATAAATGCATCGTGGTGTTTCATGGCGGCGGCTGGGCTTATGGCAGTAAACAATCTGAAACAGTAGCGCCCATTTTCCAGGCCATCAGCCAGGGGTATGCGGTTGTTTCAGTTGACTATCGCCTCGCTGATGAAGTTACCTGGCCAAAACCTCTCCACGATGCAAAGGCTGCGATCCGCTATGTGCGGGCCAATGCGTTCCGTCATTTGCTGGATGCCACCAATATTGTTGTTTGGGGAGTGGCCTCTGGTGGCCACCTGGCCGAAATGCTGGCAGCGACAAATAACCAACCGGGTTTCGAAGACCGGGCACTCGGGAATCCTTTCACTTCAAGTGCGGTACAGGGAGTGGTTGCCTGGTACCCGGTTTCTGATATCAGCGAATTACCCGATGCCATGTCGGCTGCCGCCGGAAAGATCATGGGAGTAAATGTGAAGGATAATAAAACGCAACTGCGGGAGATGAACCCGGTTGAACTGGTGACGAAAGATTTTCCACCCATCTTGTTAGTGCATGGCACCAAAGACCAACTTATACCTTTTTCTCAATCGGTAAGCATGCAACAAAAAGTGAATGAGGCCACGGGCAAAATGATCGCGACCTTAAGGAGAATTGAAGGAGCGGTGAACGGCGATCCACAAATAAAAAGCCCGGAAAGTTTTTCGCAAGACCTGGACTTTGTAGATCGAATCCTTTTTGCGGGTAAAAATCCGCATCGCCAGCGGAATTATATTTCGATCAACCTGGATCAATAAGCCAGGCGCATGATCTGCACCTGGCGTACCGGGGAATATTCCATCAACTGCACTTACCACTCTTCATTTCCCAATCTTAAAATCTTTAATTCAAACGTCTACATAAAATAGCCGTTTGGCGACCTGGTCTATTTGCCTGCAATAAATTCTCCGTCTGCTTTAATGGTCACTTCATCGCTGATCATTGGTGCGGGAAAGCCAGCTCCCAGGTTGAAATCACTGCGTTTAATGCTACCAGTTAGTTGAAAGCCCGCCAGTGTTGCTTTTGACATCGGGTTCTCTGTAACCCCGCGAAACAGCAGGTTCATAGTGACTGGTTTTGTAACGCCATGGATCGTTAGATCACCGCTCAGCTTAAATTTGTTTGTACCGTCTTTTACGAGACCGCTACTTTTAAAACTCATTTCCGGGAATTTTGCAGCGTCGAAAAAATCTGCGCTTTTCAGGTGATTGTCCCGGGCTTCAACGCGGGTATCAATAGAGGCAACCTTAGCTGTAAACGAAAATGCCGCATCACTAAAATCGGGTTTAGACGATGTAACAACTACATCAAAATCATTGAAGGTTCCAGACACGTCCGACACACCGAGGTGGGTAACGGTAAAGGCTAGCTGCGAATGCGCTTTGTCGTTTGTCCAGGTACCAACCGTGGTAAACGCTGTTAATAAGAAGAAGGCGGAAAGAAGGATGGTTAACTTTTTCATGATGCTCTTTTGTGTTTAATTGCTGTTGATTTTTGTGTATGCAAAGCTATCATCACCACGAGCTTCATTCCATTGAGAAGGCGCAAGAAAAAGTATTGATCTGGATCAAGAAGAATATCAAAGAAACATGCGGTGATCGGCGCATCGTCCGCGGAGTCGGGAAGCGGGGGGATAACGTGAAGTAGTTTTAAGCATCTCTGTTGAAGAGAAAGTGAAAAAGCGTTAGAGCAAGGAAGCGAATAAAAGCACCTTCTTGTTATTACGAGAGGTAATTAAAATCCAGGCTGGCATAAACAAATGCTCCACAATAGCCGAACCGTACATTGGGAGTTTAGAACAAGCCCTATTCGAACAAACGGGCAAAATGATTTTCAAGGTGATCCCGCATACCATTCCGGAATGCCTCGGGACTGCCATTCTCCAGGATGTCAACCAATCCTTTATGGGAGAGAAATGTTTTCAGCAGTGGTTGTTTTTTCAATAACCCGCTGTTGTGGACATAATCAAAAACCGGTAACAACATTTTTTGAAATTTCTTCATCGTCTCATTGCCGGTGATCTCGTACAACTTACCGTGAAAGGCAATTTCATGTTCTATGTTGAACAAATGATATTGGGTGGCGGGTGGTTCATTGCTGACGATGGCCTTGAGCTCTTCAATGTCCTCCAGGGTAATGCGGCGGAATAACAGATCCGCCATCCCGATCTCCAGCACCAGCCTGATTTCAAATATTTCTTTTAAAGTCTCCTGGCTCAGGATGTGCGGATTCATGCTTTTTCCCATGATGCCAAAGAGGTCAGGACTCGTGATCACCGCGCCTTTTTTCTTTTTCGTTTCAATCAATCCCATCATCCGCAGGCGGGAGAGGGCCTCCCGGATCACGGTCCGACTTACGCCCAGGGTTTCACCCAACTCAATTTCCTTTGGGATCGCATCGCCCACTTTTAGCTTTCGTTCCTGCAACAATTGAACGAGACTGGCCTCCACTTTATCTACAAGTGAACTAGTGTCCACTATGGTAAAATCTTTCTTTGTTAAAAGAGTATCCATCATTAATATGTATTACTTAATGCAAATTTATGAAAAATTATTTCATACTTCTTCTTAATATTCATTCGGTTATATAGCTTTAAATCAATGTATTGTAGAATATATTGTTTTTTGTTTGGAAATTTAAAAAAATTCCCCCTACCTTTATTATGTCATACATAATACAAATCTACCTAAAATTGCAATTATGAAAGTTCATTTACTGAAAGTAGGCTTTTTCGCTTTATGCTTTCTGTTGTCGGTAAATTCCCGGGGCCAGGCGACAAAGATCTCTGGTCGGATAATTTCCGAAACAGATGGCAAGCCCTTGCCCGGCGTCACGATAACGGTTAAAGGAAAAACGGGTGGAACCCAAACGAATGAGGAAGGCCGGTTTTCTATTGACGCGGCTCGTGGAGAGGTGCTGGTTTTTTCTTACACTGGTTTTGCGGCGCAGGAGGCCAAGGTGAACGGCACTGCTGACGTGGAGCTCTCGCTTGAAGCTGCAGAAACGGCCAAACTGGACGAGGTAGTAGTTGTAGGGTATGGCACGCAATCCAGGCGTAACGTGACAAGCTCCATTGCGAAACTCGACAACCAGGTGCTGGCCACCGCACCAAGGTCGAACCTGGGAACCGCCTTACAGGGAACCATCTCGGGAATGCAAGTGGTAAATGTATCTGGTCAGCCTGGAGCAACGCCGAACATCCTCTTACGCGGCGGGGCATCTATCAACAGCCCGGGGTCACCCCTGGTAGTAGTGGACGGGATCATCCGTGCATATAATGACATTGCCCCCGACGACGTTGCCTCCATCGAAGTATTGAAAGATGCCGCAGCAACCGCGATCTACGGTGCCAGGGCGAATAATGGTGTCATTCTCATCACAACCAAACAAGGAAAGGTGGGGAAGGCAGAGATTTCTTACAAATTCACAGAGGGATTCAATAGTCGCCGGGAGGGGTACAATTACCTGGGGGCGAAAGATTTTATTTATTACAACCGGCTGGGCAACTTCAATTCAGGAAGAACCCTGGCGCAGGTGAATTCGTCCCGCGGTTATGGCTTGTTACCGGATGCCGCCAACCTCGCCTCCTTTGATATCAGGCGGTATGATGCAACCACATCCGGACTTTTGAGTAAAGGCTGGGACACGGTCGGCGATCCCTACGGTGGCACCATTATCTTCAAAGACCATAAAGGTGAAGTAGAAAACATTGTTTTCCGCGACACCAAAACACAGGACCACTACATAAATGTTATGGGTGGAAACGACAAAGGAAAATACTTCGCCAGCTTTGATTATTACAAGGAAGACGGGGTCATCATCGGGTCGGGGTACAAACGTTTTTCCGGCGATATCAATGGTTCCTATAAAGTAAAACCAAACATCGAAGTAAGTACAGGTGTGAACATGTCAACCGCTTCGCAGGTGGGAACCATCGGGGGAGAAGTAAATACCCTCTACCGCAGTATGGCCATCTGGCCAACTTTTAATCCCTGGATCGATTCTGCGAAAACGATCCCGAATCCTGGCAACAGCAACTCTGATGGCAATCCTAAATATTGGCTGGGCAAAACGGACCGCAACAACGAGGTCAACAGGATCACGGCAAATGCCGCCGTTAAATGGGACATCATTCGCGGGCTCTATGTAAAAGTTTCCGGCTCCGGCTACCTCAATGAAGTGATCAATGAAGGATTCAACCGGGCGAATCAAACTTATAGTAATATTTACGCGACGCCGCCATCGTATGCGAGCACGAGCCGGGCATCGTTTTCAAGTTTTTCCCGCGATTTCCAAAAGCAATTCAACGGTATCGTTAACTATACCACCAGCTTCGGTGAAAACCATAACCTTAATGCAATGCTGGGCGCTGAATATTTTGGCACCAAGGCCTACGGTGTGCAGGCCGCAGGCACGAATGCTCCAACTGATGACATCACTACCGTGAACGCAGCCACGACGTTTGTCGCCGGCGATAATTATTCTGTCAAGTCTGAATACAAGATCATCTCCGCCTTCGGCAGATTAAATTATGATTTCGACCAGAAATACCTGCTCTCCCTGGTGTTCCGCCAGGACGGCGTTTCAAGCCTTACAGAAGCGAACAGGGTAGGGTTCTTTCCCGGTATGTCGGCCGGCTGGAACGTTCATCGCGAAAAGTTTTTTGACAACAGTGGTATCTCCGATATAATCTCTACCCTGAAACCCCGCGTGAGCTATGGCCAGAATGGAAACGTAGCCGGCCTTGGCCGCTATGAGGTGCAGGGCACATACGGGTCTACAGGTTTATACAATGGCAACGCCGGTTTCTTAAATACCGGTATCATCAACAGCGACCTGCGCTGGGAGAAAAGCAAGACAACAGATATCGGTGTTGACATCGGTTTTTTAAAGAATCGCATTACCCTCGTCTTTGATTACTACAACCGCGAGACCAGCGACCTGCTAACGAATCTGCCCTTACCGAGCTATACCGGCTTTACTTCCGTACGCACCAACCTCGGCTCTTACCAAAACAAAGGATACGAATTCGCGGTAACCGCGAATGTGCTGAACCAGCCGGGCGGCCTGAAGGTGGATCTTGGGGCCAATGCATCATTTGTAAAAAATAAAGTATTGCAATTGCCTTTTAATGGCAATGAAAAGAACAGGCAGGGCGGACTGCAGGTATTCGATCCCGTTAGTGGCAGGGTGACGTGGGTGGGCGGTACACAGGAAGGTCAGCCCCTTGGTGCTATTTATGCCTTCCGGCAGGTTTCGATCTTCCGCGACAATGATGAGATCGCAAAACTCGCCGGCACCCGGAAAGACCTGGTTGCTGGCATCAGCGGCCCGAGTTCAACTTATGGATCTGGTAATATAACGCCCGGTGATGTGAACTGGGAAGACGTAGATAGAAATGATACAATTGATTCCCGCGACCAGGTGTACATCGGTAACATTTATCCAAAATGGACCGGCGGTTTTTCAGCGAGCGTAGGCTATAAAAACTTCTCCCTGTTTGCAAACTTCGACTATGCGTTGGGACATACCATTTATAACGACCTCGTGGCAAGAACGCTCGGGAACTACCAGGGCACTTTCAATTATTTTGACCTGCAGAAATCTGCGTGGTCTCCCACGAATACCGAAACGGACATTCCGAAAGTGTACTATGCCGACCAGGTAGCGGCCCCGCTGGGCAAAAAGAATTACACACGGAGCAACAATGCAAGCGCCAACCTGAACAGCAATAATTCGAGGTTTTATGAGAAAGGGGATTACCTCGCTTGCCGGGAAATCTCCTTGTCCTACAACTTCAGCAAGCAACTATTGACAAGGACAAAGGTCCTCACCAATGCAAGGCTATTTGTCAGTGCCACCAACCTGTTTTACGTTACCAAATTTACCGGGCCAACCCCAGAGCCGCCAACGGTAAACGGCGTTACAACCGGCGTTTATACCGGCACGTACCCTACGGCAAGGACTTTCGTATTCGGCGCTCATATCAGTTTATAACATCACAATACAATCATTTATGAAAAAGAATATAACCATCCTTCTTATAGCTACCGGGTCAGTGCTGTTCAACAGTTCCTGTTCAAAAAAATTAGACCTTGCCCCCGTCAGCAGCATCAGCGATGAAAACTTCTGGCAAACACCGGAGCAGGTAGATGTCTTTGTAACCGGCATCCATGGCAGGTTTCGCAGCAATGTTGCCCAGTTCCAATACCTCGGTGAAATGCGCGGCGATATTTTTGGTACAGACCCAGGTTCGAGTTCTGCCTTTACAGGGGAAGCCACGCAGGGCACGGAACGGCTCTGGCTCAACACACTCGATATGGACAATCCCGGCGTCGCAAATTTCGGCGGGTTCTACAACAACATCAACCAGTTGAACCTGCTCATCAATAAATTGGGCGGCACTACCAATGTGCCTGACGAGAATAAAAAGTATTATCTCGGAATTGCGCAGGGCATGCGAGCCTATTACTATTTCCAATTGTACCGAAGCTGGGGCAGCGTGATTATTCAAACCGAGCCGACTACTTCCATTGATATTTCCAACCTCGCCAAGGCTGCCTCACCTGGAGCGGACGTCATCAAACTGGTAAAGGAAGATATCAGTAATTCCGAGACAAACTTTGGGAACAACTATACGATCCGAAACACCAAATCTTTCTGGTCAAAGGCTGCAACGTTAATGTTAAAAGCAGAAGTTTATTTATGGACCAGTTACCGTGGCGGTGGTACGGCTGATGCCGGAACTGCTAAAACCGCCTTAACAGATATCCAGGCGAACGTGGGTGCGTCACTGTTACCTTCTTTTGCAAATGTTTTTTCTCCGGCAAGCAAAGGCAATGCAGAAATTATTTTCGCGGCTCGTTTTAAAACGGATGAAGCTGCGTTACCGATCGCAGGTATATTTCTTCCCCAGTCCGGCCTCATAGCAAACTTTCATGATTCGCTGGCTGCCAGGAAATTCAACGTCACTACCGACAATTGGGGCGGTTTGTTAAGGGCACCGGTGAAGATTGCTACGTTCCGTTCATTTAATGATAAAGATTCACGGAAATGGGCAACCATTCAACCGGCCTATAATTTGGTCGGCGGCACTTACCAGATCGCAGGCGCTTTTGTAAGCAAATTCCAGGGTGAGCAAACACCCGCCGGGCGCCAGTTTACAAATGATTACCCCGTCTACCGCAATGCCGACCTGCTGTTGCTATTGGCTGAAGCGAAATTGGCCCTGGGTGAAGACCCGGCAACGGAAATCAATGCAGTACGTGCCCGCGCCTTTGATACAAATTATGATGCAGCGGTACATGCATTTCCGAACCAGGCTATCGACGCGAATGCGAAAGAAGCCATCCTGCAGGAACGTTTTTTTGAATTTGTTTTTGAAGGCAAGCGGTGGTACGATCTCCGCAGGATGGGCGACAGCTATGTTTATGCCCACACAACGGTCGCCTCAACGGAAGCATATAAATTGCTTTGGCCAATTGATCGGGGCTCACTGACGAATAACAGGGAACTAAAACAAACGGAAGGATACCCGGCTTTTTAGACAAAATTTGAAGTTTCGTGAAAACATTTATCATTCATCATTCCAATCTCGTGACTTAAGCGGTTGGTGAAAACACCAACCGCGGCTAGAGAACACCAACCGCGGCAAGCGAGAGCACCAACCGTAGTCACGAGCCGTGGCGGGTGATAGAACCCCCCACTTGAAGGATATTTAAACTGGATTCATAAAATATTTATCATTTAAAGCCATTCACTTCGGCGGTTGGTGAAAACATTAACCGCGGCTAGAGGTTGATGAAAACACCAACCGCGGCCATGAGCCGTGGCGGGTGTTCTCACCCGCCTCTTGAACCGCTTTTGAATTGCATTCATAAAACATTATCATTCATCATTCAACATACCATCATGAAGCACCAACACCTTACCGGCTTGATCGCTGCTCCCTTCACACCCATGTACCCGGATGGGGCTATCAACACGGCCATCATTCCTGCCTACTATGAAATGCTCAAAGGAAATGGGGTGACGGGTGCCTTCATCTGCGGTTCCACGGGCGAAGGAGTTTCGATGACCACCGCAGAAAAAATGCAGGTCGCAGCCGCCTGGGCCGATTGCACCAACGGGGATGAAAATTTTAGAGTGATGATGTTCCTCGGTGGCACCAGCATTGAAGACTGCAAGCAACTTGCGGTGCATGCCTCACAGTGCGGGCTATACGCTATTTCGTTTACCGCCCCGTTTTATTTTAAACCGGCCAGCGTGGAGATGCTCGCACAAACATGTGCTGAAGTCGCGGCCGCTGCGCCGGAGATGCCTTTTTATTATTATCATATCCCCGTGCTTACGGGGGTAAATTTTGCCATGTACGACCTGCTGCAGGCCGTGGACGGCCGCATACCGAATTTCGCCGGGGTGAAATATACCCACGAAGATTTCATGGATTTTCTTTCCTGCAGAAGGTTCGAAAATGGTCGTTATGACATGCTATGGGGCCGCGACGAAAACATGCTTTCCGCTCTTCCCCTGGGAACCACCGGCGCTGTCGGCAGTACCTTTAACTACGCGCCTTCGCTCTACTACGAAATGATAGACGCATTTAACAGGAACGACCTGGAAAAAGCCCAGGAGCTCCAGCAATTGTCCATCGATATGATCCGCCTGCTGGGTAAATACGGGGGCATTGCTACCGGTAAAGCCTACATGAAATTAATTGGCCTCGACTGTGGCGGCTTCCGGCTCCCGGTAGCCAATATGAGCGGCGAGCAATTTGAGAAATTTAAAAAAGATGTGGAAGCCATTAATTTCAGTAGCTTTTGTTCGCGGATACCATCGGCAATAAATGCTTAGATCAACATGAAAAGTTCACTGATTATTTTTTTAGCTATGGTCATGCTTGTATCAAAAACAATCGTTGCGCAACAGCAACAAGTTGACTCCATCGAATGGAGGATTGCCGCTGAACTACCAGCGACTAACGGTCAGGCAACAGCGCTTGGTCTTGCCGGCCCTGTAATTGGCGTTCATGAAAATGTGTTGCTCGTCGCGGGTGGCGCCAATTTTCCCGGCAGCATGCCCTGGCTTGGTGGCAAAAAAAAGTACTATGATAAGGTCTATGTGTTCAAAAAGAAAAATAACAAGGTTCAAATTCTTTCTAAATCCTACAAACTTCCATTTCCCATTGCCTACGCAGCCGTTGTTTCAGCCCCGCAAGGCGTTATATATGCCGGCGGCGAAAATGATAACGGTCTCAGCGATAGAGTGATCCTGGTGCAATGGGATGCCGCCAGGGAAACCGTTGTGATCAAAAATTTACCAGGCCTCCCGGTTGCTGTTACCAATGCAGCGGCAACCTTAAATGGAAACCGGTTGTATGTAGCGGGTGGTGAGACAGCAACATCAGTTACAGACCAGTTTTTAAGTCTTGATTTAAACAACCTATCTGAAGGGTGGGAGCAACTACCCCCGGTTCATGCGGAAGTATCGCATACGGTGTTGGCGGTGCAGTCAAACGGGGAGGGGAGGTCCGTGTATTTGCTGGGCGGCCGCAAAAAAAATGCTGGCAGCGCCAGTGACCTCTACGCATCAGTCTACGAATTCGATCTCACCTCTAAAACCTGGAAAGTAAAAAAATCGCTTCCGTATGCTTTGAGCGCCGGTGCAGGTTTGGCCATAGGCTCTTCGGATATATGGATGCTTGGCGGTGATAAAGGAGCAACTTTTCACAAGACGGAACTATTGATTGCGGCCATCAGCCTGGAAAAAGATGCGGCAAAAAAACAGGCACTTATTCTAGAAAAAAATAAACTCCAGGCTACACACCCGGGGTTTAGCAATGAAGTATTACGGTTCAATACCCTCACCGGCGAATGGTCAACCGCCGGTAGCATTCCTTTTGACGTGCCCGTTACAACCACGGCGTGCCAATGGGGAGCGGACCTGATCATTGCAAGCGGAGAAATAAGGGCGGGTGTTAGAACCCCGCGGGTGCTCGCCGGAAAATTTAAATGATGCTTTGTGATATAATGTAGCCTCCGGCAAATCAATCTAAAAAAATGAAAAAGTCAAAATATTATCCCTGGATCCTGGTGGGATTACTTTGGGTAGTAGCCCTGCTGAATTACATGGACCGCCAGATGTTGTCTACCATGAAGCCGGCCATGCAGGTAGGCATTTCGGAGCTACAATCTGCCACCAATTTCGGTTACCTGATGGCAGTGTTTCTTTGGATCTATGGCTTTATGAGCCCGGTTTCAGGAATCATTGCGGATAAGTTTAATCGTAAATGGATCATTGTCGGAAGCCTGTTTGTTTGGTCGGGGGTAACATTTGCCATGGGATATGCAACCAGTTTTAACCAGCTTTATTGGCTGCGTGCAATCATGGGTGTTAGTGAAGCCTTATACATCCCTGCCGGCCTTTCACTGATAGCGGATTTTCATTCTCCCAAAACAAGATCGCTTGCCATTGGCATTCATATGACCGGCCTGTACATGGGCCAGGCGATCGGAGGCTTCGGCGCTACGGTAGCGGCTACCTGGTCGTGGCAGGCTACTTTTCATTCGTTTGGTATCATCGGTATTGTATTTTCCCTCGTATTGGTTGCCCTTCTGCGGGAGAAGAAAAGCGGTGAAGAGATCCAGGACACCGATCAGTACCCATTGCGGCAAAAGCCAGGTCTCTTCAAAGGGTTGGCGTTGCTGTTCACCAATATTTCATTCTGGATCATCCTGTTTTATTTCGCGATCCCGAGCCTGCCGGGCTGGGCAACGAAGAACTGGCTGCCCACACTTTTCGCAGAGAACCTAAAGATACCCATGTCACAGGCCGGACCGTTGTCAACCATTACCATTGCAGCTTCTTCATTTATCGGGGTAATATTTGGTGGTATCTTATCCGATAAATGGGTGCAAAAAAATATAAGGGGAAGAATATATACGAGTGCCATTGGCCTCGCGTTAACCATTCCCTCGTTGCTGCTCATCGGTTTTGGCCATACCGTTTTTCACGTGGCGGGAGCCGCTGTTTGCTTTGGTATGGGTTATGGAATGTTTGATGCCAACAACATGCCCATACTTTGCCAGTTTGTGTCATCTAAGTACCGGGCAACCGCTTACGGCTTAATGAATATGACCGGCGTGTTTGCCGGTGCGTTCATCACGAACCTGTTAGGAAAATCCGCTGACGCCGGAAGCCTTGGTAAAGATTTTGCCCTGCTGGCCATTATCGTGTCGGTTGCATTACTGGTACAACTTTATTTCCTGCGCCCGACAATGAACGATTTTGTTGATGCGAAACATTCCTGAGGACTCACCGGACCCGGCGATCCATAACATAATATTTGTATGAAAAAATTATTTATTCCAGTTCTCACCTGCTGCTTATTGTTTATCCACGGGACTGGCAATGCCCAGCAATCAGCGAAACCCAGGCAAGCTGGAGCGGTGAAAATCTTCTCCTTCGCACCAACGGTGCCTGTCTTAAAAAGGCTGGCCACAAACGCGGTGCTCTGTGTTAAAATATACGTACCTGCCGAAACTACGGGTACCGGGTATCGCAGCATCGAAGGCTCCCTTAACAAAGAGGGTGTAGGGGCAATTGAAAAACTAGAAGTCTATTTCACGGGTACGGAGCCGTTATTCGGCACGAAAAATCTGATAGCAACGCTTACATCTCCGGCTACAAAATTTTCCATACCGGTTAAAATTGACCTGGGCCCCGGCTGGCATTACGCCTGGCTGAGCGCCACACTAAAGCAGGATGCTGATATTGAGCACAGCATTGAATTGCATGCCACGGGGCTAACTGATGTCAACAATAAAATACAGCCCATTACTGAACACCGGTCAGCATTTAAAAAATTGAGCGGTGTTGCACTGCGAAATGCCTGGGATGACAGTGTGAACAGCTACCGCATCCCCGGTATAACTACAACGGATAGGGGCACCTTGATCAGCGTTTACGATGTGCGCTATGTCAATAGCGGTGACCTGCCCGGTAACATTGATGTTGGCATGAACCGCAGCACCGATGGCGGTAAGACCTGGGAGCCCATGAAGATAATCATGGACATGGGGGCACCCCATGAAAACAACGGTGTAGGTGACCCGGCAATTTTGTTTGACCCGGTTACAAAAAAAATATGGGTGGCTGCCTTATGGAGTAAGGGAAACAGGTCAATCGCGGGCTCAAAGCCGGGTTTGTCGCCGGATACAACGGGGCAGTTTGTATTGGTAAGCAGTGATGACGACGGCCTTACCTGGTCAGCCCCACAAAGCATTACCCCCCAGGTGAAAGATCCCGCCTGGCATTTATTTTTTAATGGCCCGGGAAATGGTATAGCGATGAAAGATGGAAAAATTGTTTTCGCGGCGCAATACTGGGATGAAAAAAGAATGCCCTGGTCGACCATCATTTTCAGCGATGATCATGGCAGCAGCTGGAAAGGTAAATTGGACGGCCCTAAAGCAAATACAACCGAGAGCCAGGTGGTTGAAACAACACCGGGCACATTGATGCTGAACATGCGTGATAATCGCGGAAGCTTTAGAAGTGTCGCCACGACGAAAGATATGGGCGGCAGCTGGACAGAGCACTATACTTCTCACAATGCCTTACCCGACCCGGTGTGCATGGGCAGTATCATCAAGACAAGGGTAAATGTAAAAGGACAGATGAAGGAGGTATTGTTCTTCAGCAATCCCAATTCCTCCGAAGGGCGTATTAACTTAACGATCAAAGCGAGTCTCGACCTGGGAGAAACCTGGCTGTCGGTAAACCAGTTGCTGGTGGATGAGCGGAAATCTTTTGGCTATTCTGCTTTAACAAAGATCGATGATAACACGATCGGCATTTTGTACGAAGGCACAAGAGACATTTACTTTTTGCGCATACCCGTAGCTGGTATCATCCGCTGATTTTCAGTGCATTATTGTTTGTAGAAAAAAAGAGCTGCTTCATTTCCTGCAACCTATCAAAAAAAATTACTCCATTTTACCATGAGTTATACAAGTGACGATCTAAAAAACCTGGAAACTTTTTACAGGGATCAACTGCTGAATGATACGGTGCCCTTTTGGTTTCCCCGCAGCGTTGATGAGGAATACGGTGGCTATTTATTAATGCGGGATAAAGATGGCAGCCTGCTGGATGATGATAAAGCCGTCTGGATACAGGGGCGGGCGGCCTGGTTGCTTTCCACTCTATACAATTCGGTTGAAGAAAAGCCGGAATGGCTGGCAGCGGCGAAAAGCGGGATCGACTTTTTAAACACCCACTGCTTTGATTCAGACGGCCGTATGTTCTTCCATGTTACGAGGAACGGAAGCCCGGTTCGCAAACGCCGCTATTTTTTCTCGGAGACTTTTGCCGTGATTGCCAATGCCGCGTACGCGAAAGCCAGTGGTGATGAAGCGGCGGCCGCAAGGGCCAGGGACCTGTTTGGCAGATCCCTGGAGTACGCAACTATCCCGGGATTATTGGAGCCAAAATTTACGCAATCACGACCGTCGCGAGGCATTGGTGTTCCCATGATCATGATGAACACGGCACAACAGCTCCGCGAAACCATCGGCGATCCGCGCTGCGATGAATGGATCAGCAAATGGATACAGGAGATTGAAACTTATTTTGTAAAAGATGAACTCCGCTGCGTGATGGAACAGGTGGCGCCGGGTGGAGACATCATTGATCACATTGATGGAAGGACGCTCAATCCCGGGCATGCCATTGAAGGAGCCTGGTTCATCCTGCACGAGGCCAGGTACCGCGATAACGACCCGCAACTGGTGAATCTTGGTTGCCGGATGCTTGACTATATGTGGGAGCGGGGATGGGATACGGAACATGGCGGTATTTTTTATTTCCGCGATGTGTATAACAAGCCGGTTCAGGAATACTGGCAGGATATGAAATTTTGGTGGCCGCACAATGAGGCCATCATTGCCACCATGTCTGCCTACCTCATGACAGGCAACGAAAAATACGCAGTGATGCACAAACTGGTTCACGACTACGCATATGCGCATTTTCATGACGGGGAGCACGGTGAATGGTTTGGCTACCTGCACCGCGATGGAACCCTGGCACAGTCAGCCAAAGGAAACCTGTTTAAAGGGCCGTTTCACCTGCCGCGGCAGGAATGGTATTGTGCCCAGATGCTGCAGACCTATCGGGCCCATAGCTCGGCCGGAGGTGCGGCCATGCTTACAGCAACGTAATCATTTCGGGCTTAGCTTTACACCCCGCGTTCGTTTTTAAGCCAGTCATATGAGTGAAATAAAACAGTCCTGGAAATTATTGCTATCCTTGTTTTTGCTCACGGCGCTTATACATGCCAGTTATGCGCAACAGCGGCCGAACATTATCGTCCTCATTTCTGATGACCATGCCTACCAGGCCATCAGTGCCTATGGCGCTAAACAGGTACGCACACCAAATATTGACCGCATAGCAAGAGAAGGAGTGCTCTTCAATAAGGCCTATGTTACCAATTCCATCTGCGGGCCCAGCAGGGCCGTGTTCCTTACGGGCAAATACAGTCATAAAAACGGGTTCAAAGACAATGAGCATTCCCGCTTCAATGGCGATCAACATACTTTCATCAAAGAGTTGAAGCAACATGGATATCAAACTGCCTGGATCGGTAAATGGCACCTCGAAACAAAACCACAGGGCATTGATTTCTGGCAGGTGTTGCCGGGGCAGGGAAGTTATTACAACCCGGATTTCATTATGATGGATAGCAGCGTTAAAAGGATCGAAGGCTATGCAACCACGATCACGGAAGACCTCGCGGAAGACTGGCTGGCTCAACGGGATCGCTCGAAACCATTTTGCCTCGTGGTAGGGCATAAGGCAACCCACCGGACCTGGATACCGGATACCAGCGACCTCGGCAGCTTCGACTCCGTGAATTTTGATCTCCCCAAAAACTTTTATGACAATTACTCGGGTAGGGAAGCAGCGCGGGTTCAGGACATGACGATCGATAAAACCATGCTCCTCGGCTATGATCTCAAGATGCTTTCTTACAGCAAAGCAATGGAGCCGGCTGTCAGTCGTATGAACCCCGCTCAACGTGCAAAATTCGATGCTTATTACGGGCCGATCGAAGCATCTTTAAAAGCTGCTAATCTTTCCGGAAGGAAGCTGGTGGAATGGAAGTACCAACATTATATGCGGGATTATATGAGCACCGGCCAGTCGCTTGACCGGAACATCGGGCGCTTATTAAAATACCTCGACGCAAATGAGCTGGCAAAAAATACCCTCGTTATTTATATGTCTGACCAGGGTTTTTACCTGGGTGAGCATGGCTGGTTTGATAAACGGTTTATGTACGAGGAATCTTTCCGAACGCCAATGGTTATGCGCTTTCCTGGTAAGGTTCAACCTGGCATTGTCTCAAATGATTTTGTGATGAATGTTGACCTCGGTCCAGCCCTCCTCGATGCTGCTGGAATCTCCACTCCTGCTGAGATGCAGGGTAGATCATTTCTGCCGCTCGTGACCAAGAGGTCAACCAGCGCCCGGAAGGCCATGTATTATCATTATTACGAAAACGGGGAGCACGCCGTTTCGCCGCATTTTGGTATTCGCACGGAACGATACAAACTCATCCGTTTTTATAAAAGGGTAGAAGCCTGGGAGCTGTATGATCTTCAAAAAGATCCTTCAGAAATGCACAATTTGTTCGGGAAAAAAGGATATCAAAAATTGACGGAAAACCTTAAAGGTCAATTGCGAAAATTAATTGCAAAATACGAGGACAGCGAAGCCGGCCTGGTACTGTCAACTGAACCGGGCAGTACAAAATGACCCGGATGTTTTCATCGGAAAGCTTACCAACAATGCCGATCTCCCAATCCATGATGTCCTGGTAAAATAAACAGGTCAGGCGCAGGACTCGTCAGGCGCAGGACTCCGTCCTGTGTCCCTTTGTTACTACAGTTTGGTATTTAAAACTGGTAAGGCCCGGAGCTCCGTCCTTCGTCAGGCGCAGGACTCCGTCCTGTGTCCGTTTGTTACTACTGTTTGGTATTCAACACCGATAAGGCCCGGAGCTCCGTCCTGCGTTCCTGTCGTCATACGCAGGACTCCGTCCTGTGTTCCTGTCGTGAGGCGCAGGACTCCGTCCTGTGTCCGTTTGTTACTACTGTTTGGTATTCAAAACTGGTAAGGCCCGGAGCTCCGTCCTGCGTCCCTTTGTTACTATGTTTGGCATTTAGAACCCTTCTAAAAGTACAACTTCCAGCAAGCCTTTCTTATCAGTGTAATAATCTGTTGCACTACTGTATATCCAGTGCCACGGTTCTGCAATAAACCCAGCAGTCACCGGGTTACAATGTATATACGCTGCTTTTTGATTATACATGGCTGTCGTATCTATTAAAACCGGGTGATTTTCATGTTGCCAAAATTGATATTTGAAATTGCTGCTGCTCTTTTTGCCCGCTGCTTCAAATGTATGCAGCAAATGTTCTTTCCTGCTTTCTTCTGAATTGTTGATAATGGCATCTACTATTTTCATAGCAGTAAAGCTTTTGATATTTCTCCAAATCATTCCTGGATCTTTTCCTTCTTTAAAACTGCAAATGGTGTGTAAGTGATTCGTCATTAGCACCCAAGAATGTAATACCAATCCCTGGTTCCGCTGGCAATGGCGAATGCTTTCTAATAATATGCTTTTATAAATATCTCTTGTGAAAACATCACTCCAGCCTACTACGGTAGAAGTAGTAAAATAGACAGCATCCTTATCTATAAACTTATACCTGGTGCTCATAACAAAAAGTTTTGTATAAATGTAGAGATTGAAAATTGGTAAAAAAATATATGTTATTGGTCACTTATGATAGCATGTATAAACTGGTTCAATAATAATGGGACACAGGACTGAGTCCTGCGCCTGGTTGTTGGTTGGTGTACAACCTGGTTCAATAATAATGGGACACAGGACGAAGTCCTGCGCCTGGTGGTTGGTTGGTGTATAACAGGGTTCAATAATAATCGACACAGGACGTAGTCCTGCGCCTGGTTGTTGGTTTGTGTATAACAGGGTTCAATAATGATGGGACACAGGACGGAGTCCTGCGCCTGGTGGTTGGTTGGTGTATAACAGGGTTCAATAATAATGGGACACAGGACGGAGTCCTGCTCCTGGTGAGATATGGATAATTTGTCGCACCGTGATTTCTTCTTGTTGTGTTCCCTAATTGCCAGGGACGGAAAATTTTTCAACCGGGAAATCACTTCTCCTTAGTTCTCACTTATCTTTAAGCAGCCTTCTACATTTTCAACCAATCAACGAAATGAAAAAACAAACGATCTGCTCTTTTCTTGCAGCGATGATCTGCATATCAGCTACTGCACAACTACAAACGGGCGAAAATTTTGCTGTGACCAACACCGATGCCGGCAAAGTTCGCGGCTATGTACACAACGCTATTTTCACCTACAAAGGAATTCCCTACGCGGAAGCAAAAAGATTTGAATTGCCACAGAAACCGAAACCCTGGGCAGGTATCAGGAGTTCCCTTTCTTATGGACCTGTAGCGCCGTTGATGGATCCAACCACCTCGGTACAGGATGAAAGCGAATTTATTTTTCATCATGATTGGGGATATACGAATGAAGATTGCATGCGGGTGAACGTTTGGACGCCGGGCATCACCGATGGTAAAAAAAGACCGGTGATGTTCTGGATCCATGGCGGCGGTTTTACCACCGGATCTTCACAGGAATTGCCTTCGTACGATGGCGAGAATCTTGCAAAAAAAGGTGACGTCGTAGTAGTATCCATCAATCATCGCCTCAACATACTGGGCTTTTTAGATCTGTCCGCCTACGGCGATAAATACAAGCATTCTGCAAACCTGAGTATCATCGATATAAAAGCTGCCCTGGAATGGGTTAAGACCAACATCGAAAATTTTGGTGGCGACCCAAACAACGTTACCATCTTTGGCCAGTCTGGCGGTGGTGCTAAAGTGAATACCCTGATGGCCATGCCGGCCGCGAAAGGGTTGTTTCACAAAGCCATCAACCAGAGCGGTTCTTTCCGCACCAATATGTTGGAGAAAGCCACCACACAGGCATTGACAGCCGAGGTGTTGAAAGCCTTGAACCTGCAGCCAAACCAGGCAGACAGTCTCCAGTCAGTTCCCTTTGCCCGCCTGAGTGAAGCCGGTAAAAAAGCCATTCGAGTGGTCGCTGAACAATTAAAAGCCGCGGGTACACCGGTATCCGGTTTTGGCCTAAGCTGGGGACCAAGCCGGGATGGCGAAGACCTGCCGTACCAACTCTTTTCCAAAGAAGCATTCGAGCTTTCAAAAAATATCCCCCTGCTCGTTGGCACTGTAAAAAATGAATTTATGCCCTCGCTGTTCCAGGGTATGTCGAACGCTCCGCTTGACAAGATCACTGAGTTTATTAAAAAACAACAAGGGGATAAAGCCGATGCTTACCTGGCAGCGGTGAAGAAAGCCTACCCCGCGGATACAAAGCCTACCGACCTGATTGATGTAGACGTCATGTTTCGGCCGGGCGCTGTGGTGCAGGCAAATGAAAAATCTTCCCTTAAATCCGGCGCGCCGGTCTACATGTATTTGTTTACCTATCAATCACCGGTAATGGATGGCAAATACAAAGCGGTTCATTGTATGGAACTTGCCTTTGCTTTCAACAACATCAACCGCTGCGAAGAAATGTCCGGAGGTACCAGGGAAGCCTATGCGCTGGCAGACAAAATGAGTTTTGCCTGGATCAATTTCGCAAAAAAAGGGAATCCAAATCATGCCGGTTTGCCCACTTGGCCTGCCTATACCACGGCCAATACCGCCACCATGCATTTGGATAATAAATGCGATGTGAAGCCGCAACTGGATAAAGAATTATTTGCGCTGGTTGCACCGAGATAATGGACTCAACTCACCTCAAAAAAATTATTTGTATGGGAAAGATTTGCCTGTTGTTCCTGGTGACATTGCTTTCACTCAACCTCCGGGCACAAACCAGTGCAGGAAAGGTGGTGACCCGCTTTATCAATGCAGCGTCCCTCCGGAATACGGGCGGCGAAAATCCTAACCGTAGGATCTCAGTTTACCTTCCACCCGGGTATGAAACCAGTAAGGGGCGCTACCCGGTGATCTACTACCTGCACGGATTTACAGGCACAGATAGTATTGGCCCCAACATAAAGAACATCCTCGACCTGGGCATCAGTAAGGGGAAGATTCGGCCTTATATATTGGTGATCGCTGATCACTTCACTTTGTTCGAGGGTAGTTTTTACAGCAACTCAACGCTCACCGGTAATTGGTCAGACTTCACCGCTTTTGATCTCGTTGACTATATGGATAAGAATTTCCGCACGCTGGCAAAGCGCGGTAGCCGCGGAATTGGCGGGCATTCGATGGGAGGATATGGAGCGCTCAAGATCGGCATGCTTCATCCCGGCGTGTTTAACAGCGTTTACGCGATGAGCCCGGGGCTGCTGGCGTTTGTAAAAGAGTTCGGTCCAAACAGCACTTCTTACAAAGAGCTCGGAAATATAAAAACGACCGAAGCCCTCAGGAAAAGTTATTATCCAAAAGTGCTCGTTGCGGTTGCCCGCGCCTGGTCGCCAAACCCGGCAAAGCCCCCGTTCTTTATTGATCTCCCATTTGTTTATCAAGGCGATAGCCTGTTGGTGAACAATCCAACGCTTGAGAAATGGAACCAGCAAATGCCGGTATACATGGTGGACAAATACGCTGACAGCCTGCGCAAACTCACCGCACTTAAACTGGATTGGGGCCGCAATGACGCAAGTCGCTTCCCGCTGCAATGCGGGATGTTCAGTCAAAAACTGGAGAACCTCGGCATTGCGCATTTTGCTGAAGAATACATTGGCGATCATGTAAATAAAATTTGGTCTACGGACGGACGCGTTTTAAATGCCTTACTGCCTTTTTTTAACGACTACCTGGAGTTTGAAAAATAACCGATTTTCCAATACATCAGCATGCTTGCATTTTTAGGTTTTGCCACCATCGCTGTTTTTCTTCTGTTGATACTCACCAAGCGCATGTCGGTGATCACGGCGCTGGTATTGGTGCCGGTCGTGTTTGGCTTGCTGGCGGGGGTTAGTGTTACTTCTTTAGGAGAAATGTCGCTGGAGGGAATCAAGCAGGTTGCACCTACGGGTATCCTCCTCATGTTCGCCGTCTTGTATTTCGCCACCATGCTTGATGCGGGTTTGTTTGACCCTGTGATCTTATTGATCATTCGTTGGGTGAAAGGCGACCCGCTTAAAGTAATCCTCGGCACTGCAGTGTTAACCATGATCGTTCATTTGGATGGCGATGGCACAGCAACTTTCATGATCGTGCTCTCTGCCTTTCTCCCGATCTACAAGGCTTTAAAAATAAATAAGCTCATCCTGCCCTGCATTGTTGCACTGAGTGTTGGTCCCTTGCACCTCGTTCCCTGGTCCGGCACATCCGTACGGGCTATTTCCACTGCGGGTTCTGACGCCGTCCATATTTTCAATCCAAATATCCCGGCTATCATTGCCGGGATTGCGTGGGTGTTTTTTGTCGGCTGGTTCCTGGGTATGAAGGAGCGCAAACGCCTCGGTATCGTGGCGTTGAATTATGACCACATCGGAAACATGACAGAGGCGCAAAAAAGCCTTAAAAGACCGAAGCTCATACTTTTCAACGCGGTACTCACTATCCTCTTGATTGGCTCACTAATGATGGGGGCACTACCTGCACCATTTCTGTTCATCGTTGCTGCAGCCGTTGCGTTGCTGGTGAATTATCCGCGGCTGCCAGACCAACAACAGGTGCTGAAATCTCATGGCGTCAACATTTTTCTTGTCTCCAGCATGATTTTCGCGGCCGGCGTTTTTTCAGGAATTCTTACCGGCAGTAAAATGATCGAGTCGATGGCAACCAGTCTGGTGACCTTGATACCACAGGAGCATGCTTCCCTGTTGCCGGTGACAACCGCTATCCTGAGCATGCCCGCGAGTATTTTCTTTACACCCGATGCGTATTATTTCGGGGTGGTGCCGGTACTGAGTCACGCCGCAAGCCAATTGGGCGTTGACCCGCTGGAAATTGCACGAGCTTCCCTGTTGGGGCAAATGACCGTTGGCTTCCCGCTGAGTCCGCTCACGGCCTCCACCTTTCTTCTCATCGGGCTGTCGGGGGTAGACCTCGGAGAACACCAGCGCTTTACTTTTAAATGGGCCTGGGGAACAACCATCGTAATGACGATCGCCGCCCTGATTTCCGGCTCAATTCATTGGTAATTCCTTTCCAACCGGGTGGCTTTTTTGGGATTCAATTTTACCGCGGAAGAAATGATGTCAAACTGCAGTCGCAAATTTTAAACATCTTCATGATGAAAAAAAACATTCGAATTGGTTGTGGTGCAGGTTTCTCCGGGGACCGGCTGGAACCCGCCCTGGTCCTTGCTGAAAAAGGAGACCTGGATTACCTCGTGCTGGAATGCCTGGCGGAGCGCACGATTGCGCTGGCACAGAAACGCAGGCTGGAAGACCCCACAAAAGGATATGATCCGCTGCTCGAAAGAAGGATCGCTTCCCTGCTACCGCTGTTGATGAAAAATAACATTTGCCTCATCACAAATATGGGCGCTGCTAACCCGGTGGCAGCTGCGCAAAAGATCATCGAAATTGCCACAAGCCAGCAAGTACATATCAAGGTAGCGGCAGTTACCGGCGACGATGTAATTTCCGGCCAGGCCGGGAACCCAGATCGGGCATTTCATTTTGCTAACTTCCTCCCGTTTGCCGGTGATGACAAAATCATTCACCATGAACAACATCCCATTTCCAACGAACAGGTGATCTCCGCGAATGCGTATCTCGGCGTCGAAGGTATTTTGCAGGCATTACAGTCCGGAGCACAGGTGATCGTAACCGGGCGTGTTGCGGATCCATCTTTGTTTCTTGCGCCAATGATCCATGAATTTGGCTGGTCGCTGAATGATTATAACCTGTTGGGTCAAGGGACGGTTGTCGGACATTTACTGGAATGCGCGGGCCAGGTCACGGGCGGTTATTTTGCCGACCCGGTAAAAAAGCCGGTGGAAAACCTCGCTGAGCTCGGGCATCCTTTCGCTGAAGTTTCAGCCGACGGTAAGGCCATTATCAGCAAGGTCGCCGGTACCGGTGGCCTGGTCAACCTCCAGACAGCGAAGGAGCAGTTGTTGTATGAAGTGGTTGATCCGCACGCTTACATCACGCCTGATGTAGTAGCCGATTTTACCACCGTTCGGTTGAAAGAGACAGGGAAAGACCAGGTGCAGGTTAGTGGAGGCACGGGCCGGCAAAAACTCCCTACCTACAAGGTGAGCGTGGGATATAAAGCATTTTATTTAGGCGAGGCCGAGATCTCGTACGCCGGGAGAGAAGCGGTAAGTAGGGCAAGGCTTGCAGGCGACATTATTAAACAAAGATTAAGCAGCCAGGTAGACGAATTACGGATTGACCAGGTAGGCATAAACGCGACGCATCGTACCAGTTTTGCCGATGATACATCAGTGCCTTACGAAGTGCGTTTACGCGTGGCAGGTAGATCAAAGGCTGCAGCAGGTGCAGCCCTGGTAGGCGAAGAGGTGGAAGCCCTGTACACCAACGGGCCTGCGGCGGGCGGTGGCGTGCGCAAGTATGTGACCGAAGTTATTGGCATCGTTTCTGTGTTAACTGACCGGGCTGAAATTTTTCCAACCATCACCATATTGCAATCATGAAATTGTACGACATCGCACATAGCCGGGCCGGCGATAAAGGAAATACGCTGACCCTTTCGCTCATCCCTTATGATGAAGCCGATTACGAATTTCTCTGCGCTACCATAACTGTGGCAAGGGTAGGAGCGCATTTAAAAGACATTGTTTCCGGAGAGATCACCCGCTTTGAATTACCCAATATTTCCTCCTTACTATTTGTCTGCAGCAATGCCTTGATGAGCGGCGTAACCACTTCGCTCACCTTGGATACCCATGGTAAATCGCTCAGCTATGCGTTGCTTGAAATGGAGATTGCCCGCTAGCTTTTTTTGCATTTCGCCATACTGCTTGTCTGCTGGCATCGCTTAGGCCTTACCTCATTATTTTGAAAGCTGATCGCTTCCGCTCCTTTTATTAATTTTGGAGCACAAAGCAGCTGCTTCTTTCATTTTACAAATCATCCTGTTGACCGAAACAATCTTCATTGCTCTCGCCGTTACGCTTCGAATTTTATCCAACCCGGTCGCGAATGTTTTTCAAAAACAATTAACCAACCGGGGAAATCATCCACTGGTCGTCAACTTCCTGACCTACCTCGCCCTTGCTATCGTTTGTCTTTTTTTTCTTCGGTTGGTTCCCTGGAAGGAATTGGGTACGCAGTTTTGGTTGTTCAGTCTTCTCGGCGGGCTTGTCGGCGCGCTTGGTAATGGCTTCCTCGTGAAGGCGCTGCAGAAAGGCGATCTCTCGGTGCTTGGCCCCATCAATTCTTACAAATCGGTCGTTGGTATCATCGTCGGAATTTTCCTGCTCGGAGAAATACCAAATGCCTGGGGCATCGTTGGCATTGCACTAATTATTTATGGAAGCTATTTCGTGCTGGATACAACGGAAGAAAAGTTTTCGCTGGCATTGTTCAAAAGACCGGAGATCCAGTTTCGCCTCTGGGCGATGATCTTAACCGCGATCGAGGCAGTGTTTGTTAAGAAGGTCATCATTGCATCCTCAGTTTCGCTGGCGCTGATGAGCTGGTGCATCCTGGGGGCTTTTTTTTCGTTCATTCTTTTGTTGCTCAATGGCGTGTCTCCCCTACGGGAATTGGAAAAACTATCGACTAAGGATCTGAGCAGCTACGCCTTACTGGTAGCCTGTATCGGCACCATGCAGTTCACCACCAATTATGCGTTTGATCACATGCCCGTGGGCTATGTGCTATCACTTTTTCAATTATCAACCATCATCAGCGTGCTGGTTGGGTATCGCATCTTCAAGGAGCAGGACATTCGGAAAAAACTAGTCGGGTCCACCATCATGATCATCGGATCGGTCCTGATCATCCTTCTGAAAAACGGGTGATTATCACAATAAGCTTTTGAACTGTTGAACCGGCAGTTACTCCCCACCGTTATCAGGATTTTCACCAGCCTGGCTGAGGAATTTTTCTTGCCGATTTAAATGGCCAAAATTTCTCGCAAGAGCCTGCTGAAAAAGAAGGGGATGGCTGAGGGAATCAATTGCGCGGCTATTTTTTCATCTTTGATCGATCACTGTACGCAGGCTTATTTAATCCCGGCCATGCCGGAATCAAAACCTGCTTATTTCCTTTTGAACACGAAGAACATGCTGGTTTAGCTCGCAGGAAAGCCTTTTTTGAAGAACACGTGAAATAAATGCCGCAAATACGTGTTATTAACATGGAACCCGCAACGGGACAAACTTTGGGTACGTGCGCCGGAAAAGCATTGTGAAATTATTCAATAGATTTGCCCCTTTGTTTTCCAAAAAACCCCAACCAGTAACATCATGGCTGTACTTAATCACCTTCTATCCCCCGCGGCCGATGCTGTTTAATTCACTCCAGTTTGCATTTTTTCTCCCGGTGATCTTTTTGCTTTACTGGTATGCGACCCGGCAGAGCGTTCGACTTCAGAATTATTTGATGCTGGCAGCGAGTTACTTTTTCTATGCATGTTGGGATTACCGCTTTCTTGGCCTGCTCATTTTTTCCACGCTGCTCGATTATTTCACGGCCATCCAAATGGCGAATTCAACACGGCAAAACCAGAAACGGTTTTGGTTCTGGCTAAGCATCGCGATAAACCTTGGGTTCCTCGGCGTTTTCAAATATTACAATTTTTTCGCGGCGTCTTTCGCCGATGGCTTGTCGTTACTGGGTTTGAAGGCGAACCCGGCCACGCTCCAGGTCATCCTGCCGGTAGGCATATCCTTTTATACCTTTCATGGGCTTTCCTACGTGATCGATATTTACAACAACAAAATAAAACCGGAACGCAATTTTGTTGACTACGCCTTGTTCGTTAGCTTTTTTCCTTTGCTAGTGGCCGGACCAATCGAAAGAGCGACGCACCTGTTGCCACAAATTCAGCAGCCGCGGGTATTCGATTACACGAAAGCGGTGGATGGCCTGCGCCAGATACTGTGGGGACTGTTTAAAAAAGTGGTCATCGCGGATAATTGTGCGGTCATTGCCAATGCTGTTTTTGACGGCTCGGCCAATTATCCCGGTAGTGCGCATGTGATCGGGGCTGTATTTTTTGCCTTCCAGATCTATTGTGATTTTTCTGGTTATTCTGATATCGCGATCGGAACCGCCCGCCTCTTTGGCATCGAGTTGCTGCGCAATTTCTCCTACCCATATTTCTCGCGGAACATCGCTGAGTTTTGGCGCCGCTGGCATATATCGCTTTCCAGTTGGTTTCGTGACTATCTCTATATCCCGCTGGGAGGAAGTAAGGGCAGCACCTGGAGGAAGATCCGCAACGTGTTCATCATCTTTATTGTGAGTGGGTTCTGGCATGGGGCCAACTGGACCTTCATTGTTTGGGGGCTGCTTAATGCGCTCTTCATCATTCCCTCCGTTATTGCCCGCACCAACCGTAACAACCTCGATGTGGCGGCCAGTGGTAAAACTTTTCCTTCTTTTGGTGAATTGGCCTCCATGATCGGCACTTTCGGTCTTACCGTATTCGCCTGGATATTTTTTCGGGCAGAAAGTCTCGGCCACGCCGGTCGCTACCTCGCAAAAATTTTTTCCCGCTCAATTTTTGACCAACCGAATTTGCAGAAAACCGACGTCCTGCTTACCACCTCTTTTTTCATCCTTTGCCTGGTATTGCTCGAATGGCGCGGCAGGGCAAACCAACATGCGCTTGCGGATGTGGGCACGAAATGGCGCCGCCCGGTGAGATGGGTCTTTTATTATGGCCTCCTGATGGCCATCTGCGTTTTTGCAGGCAGTAATCAACAATTTATTTACTTCCAGTTTTGATATGAAGAAATTCCTTTTTCATATCGGCTGTTTTGTATTGCCCTTGCTGGTGCTGGCCTACCCGGCCGACCTGGTGTTGAGCAAATATTTAAAGCAAAGTCACCCGTATTCAGACGAGTATTCGGTTTGGAATGCCATCTACGAAGGCAAACTAAATGCGGAGATCCTGGTGTACGGAAGTTCGACCGCCTGGGTGCAGGTAAATCCCCAAAGCATTGCTGATAGTTTGCATCGGCGGGTGTATAACCTCGGGATGGATGGTCATAATTTCCAGTTGCAATACCTGCGGCATAAACAGGTGCTCAAATACAATCCTCCTCCGAAACTCATCATTCAAACGCTTGATGCCTTAACCCTGCAGCGGCGGCCCGACCTTTTTAACCAGGACCAGTTTCTTCCCTATATGCTCTTTAACAAGGATCTGAAAAATGCCACTGCTAATTACAAGGGCTATAAGCCGGTCGACTTCCAGGTGCCGCTGGTGCGCTATTATGGCAAACAAAAAGCGATCCGTACGGCCGCTGAATTAACACTTCCAACAATCGGGGAACCACCCGTTCGCGTCTTGGGATTCCAGGCACAAAACAAGGTTTGGAATAATGATCTGAGTGCGGCCAGGAACCTGATGGAAAAATACACCGTGCAGATGGACAGTGCGAGCATCCAGTTATTTGATCACTACCTGCAGGAGTGCCGGGAAAAACACCTACAGCTCGTCTTCCATTACTCGCCTGAGTTTATAGTGGGACAGCGCTTTATCAGTAACCGGGAAGACGTGATCGCTTTGTATGAAAAATTCAGCCGGAAGTACGGGATACCATTTTATAATTATTCTACAGACCCCCTGACGCGGGACCGGGACAACTATTACAACGGGCTGCATCTCAACAAGCAGGGTGCTTCGAAACTTACGAGCAAACTCATCCACGACCTGCAACAAGAAGTTAGCTTAAACCGCTGTTTCAACTAAAATTCGGGGCTAAAATTCTTTGGAAATATGTCCTTTTTGATGGATATCAATGGCGGACTGTGCGCAGATTATTCGGTTTAATTGTGTATATATTTTTATCACCAGGCCCGGGTTTTATTTTTGGCCACTTGTTATTTTTGTGCAGCTGAATCTATGCCTTAAATTGGTTTTCAGAAGTTTACATATGTCCTCTAAAAAGTTTCCTTCTAAAATTCTGTTGATCGATGATGATGAGGACGAATATTTTATCTTCTCCGATATCATAAAAAATTTAGATGATAACATTGAGTTGAATTATTTATCCGGCCCCGCCGAAATTCAACCCCACACTGACTTCAGCAAACCGGATATTCTTTTCCTCGACATCAACATGCCAACCTGGAGCGGTTTTGATTGGTTGAACTGGATCCGCGAAAAAGGGCACAATTTCCCTGTGATCATGTATTCCACTTCGAAGAACCCCGACGTTGTGCGACGTGCCTACGGCGCCGGTGCACATCTATATCTCAATAAGCCCATGGAATTTCATGAGCTCGTTTCTTCTGTCAGCTACATTTTGCAACTGGACTGGACCCGGCCAACTTCCATTCGTGGACAGCACATCGATCGGCGTGATTATCCCGAGCACATCATGGCTGGTTAATTTCCCTTTCTCAACTTTCATTGCCGGCCTCTTACTTCCATCAGCTTGGGCTAAAATATTTTTCGACACTTAAAACCTTGCTGGTTAAGGCCCCAGCCTTAGAAATCGCCGGTCAATTTTTCCAACTTCGCCTGCCTGCCATACACGGCACAGTTTTTACTGGAACCAGTTAAAAGAAAACACCTGCTAACCAACCCTTGGGCAATTTCATACGTTTCACTAAAAACAATTATCATGAAAACAAACATCTCCCTTCTTGCGCTGGGCGCATTTTTATCGCTAGTAACCTTCTCTTCCTGTGAAGATGATGATGTACCCGTGGCGTCGATCGTAAAGGAATGGACAGTCGCACTGTCTGCTAAAAATGAAAATCCTGCGCCTGCGGGCAGAACCGAAACGGGCACTGCGAACCTTCAATTACTCTCTGACAATACCATCAAGTATACCATCACCGTTACCGGGCTTGCCGGCACAGATGCATTAACTGCAGCCCATATCCATACGGGCAACGTGATCACTAACGGACCCGTGATTCAGAATTTTGCACCTACCTTTTCGGGTGGAACAGCAACCGGGGTAGTCACAGGTCTTCGGACAACCTTTATTGATAGTTTGAAGAATGATGTTAATCAATTATACTTCAACGTACACTCCACGCAAGTTCCGGGTGGATTGGTTCGTGGACAATTGAATGTTGGCATCGATATGGCGGTGGATGTTGTTCTAACACCAGACAAAGAAGTGTCTGCTACCCCGGTAGTAACAACTGCAACCGGCCTCGCTTTGCTGAGATTGACAGCCGACAA
>JAURWD010000321.1 GCA_030655145.1 Ferruginibacter sp. | reverse complement strand
CCAAGCCTTTTTTGTGGAGCTTCCGTGGTGGCAACCTCAGGTTCAGGTTTGGGCCGGCTATCGTGCATGTAGGAGGGCCGTTCTACCGGGGCTACCTGCGCCAGGCGCTTTATTGAAGTATCAAGCAATTTCAAAAAAGGCTTACCGTCTTTGTAAATGAATTCGAATTTTCCTGAAAGATCGTCTTCCAGGCTATATCCATAAATCTGCAGCAGTTTGTTTTTTTCCTTGTCCCAATTGCGAATGGTGTCAAAATAATAGGGACCGTACTGTTTGAATATCTGCAGTAACACGCCCACTTTGTGCACGCAAAGTGGAAATTCCATTTCGTCGCACTTACAGGATGTGTCAAAATTGCGCTCGTCGTTTTTTTGAATCACGATCGGGTATTCCGTGCTGTCGAGTGGCAAGGAAGCTTCCACGCGTTCATTTGCGGCAACCAGCACTTTCGCAAGTTTCGCATCAGCAATGTTTTCCGCTTCTTCGTAAATAGCGGGGGAGCAAAGAAGGCGCATCACCTTTAAATCAATGTGCTTCATTTTGGCAACCGTGTGGCGTTGATTATACTGGAGATTGTTAGTGCCCAGCATGTTTTTGTCCATCAGTTCCTGGAGCTGGAAGAGGGAAGCGGCTTCATGGCGGCAAATGTCACCAAGGTTGTAAGGGCAGCCGCAGCGCATCGTGATCGACTTGGGATCTGCGTATTTTTGAATATTAACCTTATAATACGTACTGTAGGTATCATCTTTCACTCTAAAGACCACTGAGTTCAGCAGCTCGTCATGCTCCACCAACTCTACATGCCCCATCGCATGGATTTTTTTACCACGGCGGATCACTTCATCAGAACCAGTATTGTAAACGTATTTGATTAAATGAGATAAAGCCAAAATGATGTAGGGTTTAAGATAAAACGATGGTGACGATTCCCTTTTTGAAATGCAAGCCTGTTCAGAAAAGAGCAATTTGCAAAAGTAAAGGAAAATAAATGAGGGTAGAAAGAAAAAACAAGGTTTTGTGGACAAGATAACAAGTCGAAAAACCTTCGAAACAGCGATCATTTGACCCGGAAATGTTCGAGGTGTTGAGATCCGGATTTCGCCACAGCGTCAGGGAAATTTGGGAGAATTTTTGGTTAGATAACTAAATTATCCTTTGATCAATTTGCCACCTTCGTAAACACAGAGCACATTTGCGGAATCGGGCGTTAGACAATAGCGAATGTCGTTTTGCAGTCCGTAGTTGGAAAGGCGTTGAAAGTGGGAAGCATATTTCTGTTCCATGAATTCATAAAGATCCGGCGCTGCATCGTTATAAAGCGTTTCTGCCAGCTTGGAAGAATCACAATTGATATCGAAATGATCTTTTAGGCGGTTGATGACCGCTCCCGCGAAAAGTGTATCCTCAATATTTACGCGGTCCTTCCACGCAGCGCAACCAAGGATCACGGGCATGTTCTTCGCAACAAGGTAATCGCAAACAGCCGAAATATTTGGAAACGATCCGGTGATGATGCCCTTTGCTCCCCGTTCCAGCGCCATGTGGAGTAATTTGGTTCCATTGGTTGTCGTTAGTACCAGGGTTTTGCCGGTAATGAATTCTTTGGGATACTCAAAGGGAGAGTTGCCATATACGAGCCCGGGGGCAATCTGTCCATCGCGTTCGCCGGCAGTGATCCCTTCTATTTGCTTTCCGATCCGGATACACTCGGCCACACTATCAACCGGGATGATGTGCTTTGCGCCATTGAAAAGTACCGTAGCGATAGTAGAAGTTGCCCGCAAAACGTCAATGATGACAACAATACTGCTGCTAACATCATACAAATGCAACAAAGCGGGAGAAAGAGAAGTATATAAAGCAGGTTTGGAAGATTTCATGTAAGGGTTAATTTATGTCAGGATCGCTTTCCATTTTTGCGATTCCGCGTACTCTTTGATGACCTCGTTTCTTTCGAGTAAAAAAGTTTTCAGGTAATTTTTAAGATAGAGCTGGTTGAAAATTTTGCCAATCGCGCCATAAGGACTTTCAAACTGGATGAGGTCTATCATAATGGTACCATTTTCTATTTGTTTGAAATGGTGCTCATGTTTAAATTGCTTAAAGTCACCCTGGATCATTTCGTCGGTGAAAGAAACCGGCTTTTCCATCGAGATGATCTTAGAGGTAAACTGTCGCACCTTGAACAGGTGTTTGGCTTGCCAGGTAACGGTTTCATTCACTTCAATAAGTCCTGATAGAACACCGGCGATTGCCTTTTCGTTGGAACGGGCAGTTGAAATTTTATGCAGGGTAACACTCCGGCTCAGGTCAAAAACCCGTTGTACTGGTGCTTTTATAAGTGTAGTAACGTGAATTGTCGGCATACGATGAGTTTCGGCATAGGTTGCATAAGCTATGAAAATGGCATTTTAACGACTTTTGCCTTCAACAAAGTATTCCGGATGCTGATATAAATTTCGCTGTCGATGGCCGCGTGCGCCTTATCAACGTAGGCCATACCCACTGCCTTGCCGAGTGACGGTGACTGGGTGCCAGAAGTAACTCTTCCAATTGAATTTCCCTCAAAATCTTTTACCACGTAATCGTGGCGGGCAATACCTTTTTCCAGCATTTCAAAACCTACCAGTTTTTTATTGACACCTGCACCTTTCTGCTTTTCGAAATGGGCACGGTTGGTAAAATCTTTGGTAAACTTGGTGATCCAACCCAACCCTGCTTCTAATGGCGAGGTGGTATCATCAATGTCGTTGCCATACAAACAAAAACCCATTTCGAGCCGGAGGGTATCCCGGGCACCGAGGCCAATTGGTTTAAGATTTTGTGTTGCGCCGGCGGTAAAAATAGCCTCCCACACTTTTTCTGCTGCACCGTCTTTGTCCTCAAAATAAATCTCAACTCCACCCGCACCCGTGTAACCGGTTGCGCTGATCAGTACATTTTCCACGCCGGCAAAAACTGCTTTCACAAAAGTGTAATACTTCAGGTTTAAAATGTCAACATCAGTGAGTGATTGCAATATTCGTGTGGCCGCTGGCCCTTGTATGGCTAACAAACAGGTTTTATCCGAGATGTTGTGCATCTCAACCCCTTTATCATTGAACTTGCTGATCCAGTTCCAGTCTTTCTCGATGTTGCTTGCATTTACAACCAGCATGTAGGCCTTGTTTTCTTCCAGGCAATATACCAACAGGTCATCTACAATTCCACCTTCCAGGTTTGGTAAACAACTATATTGCGCTTTCCCGGCAGTTAATTTTGACGCATCGTTTGTTGTAACGCGTTGTATCAGGTCGAGTGCATGTTCGCCTTTCAACACAAATTCACCCATATGACTTACATCAAAAACACCGGCGGCAGTGCGTACGGTAGTGTGTTCATCATTGATGCCGCTATAGCTGATGGGCATGTTGTAACCGGCGAATTCGGCCATCTTTGCACCCAGTGCGATGTGCTTAGCCGTGAAAGGAGTATTTTTCATTGAGAGCGTTTGATCGGGCATTTGTTAGTGGTGGCAAATGTAATTTAAATATGATTGCATTAGCCGCGTACAGGCGCGGGTAGTACAAAAATTAGCCCGGTATAAAATCAAAGTCCCGCCTTTTGGGCAGGACCTTGACATGTTTCACTTCAACTCAACTAAGGAAACTATTTAATCAATATTTACCAGCAGGCTGTAAGATTGCAGCTGGCTTATTGGACCGGGATCTTCATTCTTCACACCTTGGGTATTGTCGCCTATTTTATCTATTTGGCGATCGATGCTTTCTTTTACTTTTTGCAAAGAATCTTTCAGGCGTTGTTTTTCAGTCTCTACTTTTTCGCGGATTGAATCCTGGATGATGGCGGGATCTTTACGATCGTAGCGATACCCGTCTTTTGATTCGTTCACCCTTACTCCATTTTCGTCG
>JAURWD010000319.1 GCA_030655145.1 Ferruginibacter sp. | reverse complement strand
TTATGGAACGCAGTTCTTTTGTCAAAAGATTCTCGCTGTTAATGTTTGATAACACCGTGTTGAAATAAAAAAAACCGCAAAATCGATTTGCGGCTTTTTTAGGTGTTTATCATTTCAATTATTTCCCGGCATTTTTTACATATTTCGTTAGCCAGGTATTCATTTCCCATAGCATGTGCAGTACATTTTCTTTCGCGGTGTAACCATGACTTTCGAACGGCAGCAGCACAAAACGAACCGTGCCGCCATGTCCTTTTATCGCGTTGTACAAACGCTCACTTTGAATCGGGAAGGTCCCGGGATTATTATCGGCTTCACCATGAAGCATCAGCAAAGGTGTTTTAATCTGGTTGGCATAACTAAAAGGGCTCATCTTAAAATATACATCTGGGGCCTGCCAGTATGTGCGTTCTTCGTTTTGAAAACCGAAGGGGGTTAAAGAACGATTGTAAGCGCCACTCCTGGCAATACCAGCCTTGAACAACTTGGTGTGTGCGAGCAGGTTACTGGTCATAAATGCACCATAGCTATGCCCGCCAACGCCAACTCTCGTGCTATCGCCAACACCCATCTCCGCGATCTTGCGAATAGCAGCTTCAGCGCTCCAGGTAAGCTGCTCCACGAAATTATCATTGGGTTGTTTATCGCCTTCGCCAACGATCGGGAAATCTGTATTATCCATCACAGCAAATCCCTGGGTTGCAAGGAAAATAGATGATCCACTGCCGATTCGTGTAAAAGTATATTTGCTTCCCCGCACCTGCGCCGCGTCTGAAGCACTTTTGAATTCACGTGGATAGGCCCACATGAATACTGGTAACGGCCCATCTTTCTCTTTGTTATACCCCTTCGGCAAATAAAGATCGGCGGAAAGATCTACGCCGTCCTGCCGCTTATAACTGATCTTTTGTTTAACTATCCCGCGCAAACCTGGCTGCGGATCCGGAAAATTGGTGATCGCTTTCGACGTGTTGGTCTTTAAATCACGCAGAAAATAATTAGGAGGTTCAGTAACACTTTGACGGTTCGTAACCACCATCATTTTATCAGCGTCCAGTACTTTTGTTATGTATTCATAATACGGAGCAACGGCTCTCCAAAGTTCTTTTGTTTCTTTTGTCACGATGTCAAGCGAACGCAAAAATGGCAAATCACCGCCAGGTGAAGCCCCAATTCCATTCATCAATAATTGAGTACCATTGACCAATTGAACCGCGCTTCGTCCAAACTTATTTTTAGACCTGATGGGCGAGCCCGGATCTCCGTATGCATCGTCAGTGCTGCGGTTTATGAGTTCTTTTAATTCGCCGGTGGCGGGATTAAGCGTGCTTATTTTTTGGACGTGCTTTACCCTTGAGCCCTCCGTTACTAAATAAAGGCCAGGTGTAACCGCCTCAACATTGTTAAGTCGCATGGCCGTTTTTACCAGCAGTTGCGGTGAGGCATTGAACGGTGCCTTCAAGGTATAGGCAGCATCATGAAAATCCATTTTCTTTTTGATCATGCCACTGTCGAGCGGTTCCACCCAAACAATGGTGGCGGGTTCCGCATCAAGCCAGCTGTGACCACGTGGCGCATTCAGAACATTATCGTAACCCGTTGGTGACAGTTCACGGGAAGGCAACTTGATTATCTCCTTTACCTGCTTGCCCTGCAGGTCGGTAATTGAAACAGTTGAATTAAACCCACCGGCCGTAACCAGGTAAGAGAATGGCCGGTCAATTTTCCTGATCAGCAGGTAATTGTTATCCGGCGAAGGATCGATCTCGCTATAAATGGCGGGCACACCGATCGGCGCCTCAACGCCATTCATATTTTTCACCAATTGGGTTGTTGCATAAAAAGCAAACAGGGATTCATCGTAAGGATTTTTTATCAGGTCCTGGTAGGTTGGACTTGCCGCGACCTTTCCAAGATTTTCCTGTACCACCGGCCCCTTCGGTACCAGTGGTAACTTAGGTGCCTGGCTGACGGGCCTGGGTTGGGTCGTATACCAAAGCGTATTTTCATTTGTCCACAAAATTGAATTACCAAGTACAAGATTTACCGGCTGTTTATTTGCTTTTGAAGCGCGGTGATTTTTGACATCGATGATATACAGGTCGATGCCATTGTTGTGGGTGTGCGTGAAAGCGATCTTGCTGTCGGCCGGGCTCCATTCAAAATTACCCGCCTTCAGATTTGCAGGGAGGCCGGCAATGGGAAGTTCCGCACCCGTTGTTACATTCTTTAATAATAAGCGCACAACATAAGTACTCCTGCTTGGTCCCGCCGTATTTGGATTGATCCTTAATCCCGCAATGCGTAATTCGGGCTGGGCCAGTTCCTCTACACCCGGCATGCTGCTACGATCCATGACCAGCATCCAGGTGCCCTTGCCATCGAAACTCACCGTTGAGGTCGGGGTGGCAAGCACAAGGTCCACGATGTCTTTTGGAGGAAGTTGATAAGAAACTGGTTCCTGGGCGAAGGCAGTTCCGGCATAGAATAAGGAAATAAATATGAAAATTTTTCTCATAAAGAAGTTGATTTTTATTGGAAAACAAATATAGGTGAAAGGAATTCGGCAGGTAGATAACAAGCTCCGGTAACAATTGTTGGAAATAGCAGATCAAACTCCCATATGTATACCGGTAACGCAGCCACGAAGTTGGTTGAAATTATTTTGAGTTCAGTAACAGAACGAACCAGGAACTGATTATAGCATTGATCGTGAAGGTCGACCCGGCTAAGCGATTTTGGCGACAGCAACCCGTTTGCCGATGTTGTTTTTTGATTAACGTAACTGGAATTTTTCGCGGTATTCAGTTGGCGTCATTCCGACGGATTTTCTAAATATTTTGCGGAAGGCCTTCGGATCGTTGTACCCTGAATTGAAAATGATATCATTCATTTGTTTGCCGGTATGCAGCAGTAATTTTTTAGCGGCTTCGATGCGTGTTTTTTGCAGATACTCGATGGGCGTTATTCCTGTTACGAGTTTAAACCGGCGTACAATATTTCGCCGGCTCGATGGAATGTCCCTGATCATCTCTTCGATCGTTCCGGTATCGTGATAACTGGCCTCAATTTTTTCCTGTGCCGTAGCTACCAGGCCATCATTGTGGTTACGCGAAGGTTGGAAGGTGCTGAAGTAAGATTGGCTCTGGCGATCCATATCGATGGCGAAAACTTTTGCCACCCTGATGGCCATTTCCTTCCCGCAATAGCGGTTTACTAACCTGAGCAAAAGATGAAAAGATGAAGTCGATCCGCCGCTGGTGAACAGCCGCCCGTCTTCGGTAACGGTGTTGTCTGGCCGCAGTTGAACTTCCGGGAAGGCTGCTGAAAAAGCGGCACAGGCATCAACGTGGGTAGTGGCTGATTTTTTATTCAACAAGCCGGTGGCCGCAAACAAAAAAGCTCCACTGCAAACACTGGCAATTTCAGCCCCGGCATTGTACTGCCCGGTGATCCATGGGATCAATTTACCATTGGTTTTTACTGCCCCACCGATATCATCTGTATCGAATGAAGGTATTAATACCAGGTCGGCGGTAAAGTCCGAGTCGGTTGATCGAAGCTCATAGGCTGCGAATGCCGTTTCGACTCCCGATCCAGGGACATAAATAAGTTTAATTCCGAAAGGCTCCGCCTGCCCGGCCTTTTGCGAAAATTTATTGACGGTTTGAAAAATATCCAGGATAGCGGCTATACTTAAGAGGCGATAATTTTGAGGGACGAGGATCGCAATTTGTTTCATAGAGGCAAAAATTAGACAATAAACTTAGCGATTTTTTGTCTCAAACAGCCCAGTTGTTAATTTTTTAAAACAGTGTGACGAGGAGTTCTTCTTAATTTTGGGCCGCAATTTGCAGGATCATACACGCTTTACATCATGGGGTGTAAAGTGTGTATGAAGCGCATTTTTTAAAACAACATAAATCTTACAATGGACGAAAAATCAACAGCCCCCGCAGTTCCCGCCGAGCAGGAAATTATCATCAGCCGTGAGTTTGCAGCGCCGCTCCAGTTTGTTTATAAAGCCTGGACTGTCCAGGAACTTATGGCTCGTTGGTGGGGACCAAAAGATTTTACCAACCCTATCTGTGAACTTGATGTACGTCCCTCGGGAGAAATTCGCATTGATATGAAGGCGCCGGATGGTACGGTGTATCCGATGGCAGGAATATTCCACGAGATCATTGAACCTGAGACCTTGATATTTACTTCAACTGCATTTCAAGATGAGCGTGGCAAATGGCAACTGGAGGTTTTCAATACGGTCGATTTTGAGGAGAAAGAGGGAAAAACATTGGTGAACGTACAAGCACGCATCATCGAAAAATCACCGGCAACAGAAGCATCGGTTGCAGGAATGGAACAAGGATGGAACGAAAGTTTTGACAAACTGCAGGAACTGTTAAAAGACACCGCAGCGTTTGCAGATAGGTTAGACTGTTTTTGACAGGTCTACCCGCTGGTCTCCAATGATTCCGTTCTTCATGTATAAAATCAAAACCTCAATTTTTGAATTGGGATCGCATTACTGGTTTGAAAAACTTCGATCGTATAGCATTGAATCTTTGTTGTACTTGTTACGATATTCAACCGGTGACAAACCCGTTGTTTTTTTAAAGATGTTACGAAAAGCTTTGGTGTCAGAATAACCAACTGCATACATGATCTCGTTGATGTTTTTCCGGCTCGTTTCAAAACTTTTCTTTGCGGCCTCGATCTTCACCCGTTGAATATATTCCGAAACCGTATTGCAGGTTGCCTTTTTGAATCGTCTTTCCAGGGTTCTTTTCCCCACAGCCAACCTGAAAGAAAGATCATCGACGGTAATTTTCTCTTCCACATTATTCTCGATAAATTCCTGCGCCTGTTTTACGGACTCGTCCTGGTGGTCCCGCTGCCCCTTAAACATAATAAAGGAAGACTGACTTTCGCGGTCCAATTCTATCTCAAAATATTTAGCCGCATGAATGGCGAGTTCGCGATTGGTTAATTTTTCCAGCAGGTAAAGCAACAGGTTCCAGAAGGAGTTGGCACCACCGCTGGAGTAGATACCATTTTCGTCCGTGATGATCTTTTCAGAAACCAGGTGCACCTCAGGGAACATGCGCCGGAAATCATTTGTTGCCATCCAGTGTGTCGCACATTTTTTATCATTCAGTAAGCCGGTGGCGGCAAGAATAAATGCACCTACACAAAGAGATGCTACCTCTGCTCCTTTCGCATATTGTTCGTTGATCCAGGGAAGAAAGCCTGCGTTGGCCTCGATCACCTCCCGCATATCACCGTTCACGGCGGGAATGATTATGAGGTCTGTTTTCCTGATTGATTTTATGGCATGATCCGGAGTTACAGAAAAAAGTCTGTCATAGGCCTGGGGCTCCATGTTCAGCCCGACCAGGTTGACATCAAACATCTTAGGCTGCCCGACACTTTCTAGAAAATCGTTGGCCCGCGTAAACATGATAAACGGTCCTTCAATACAAGCCAGCGCGGCGGCTCCCCGGGGAACAAGAATAGAAATGTGTTTCATGATGCGAAGATTTAAAACTTGCAAAACAAACAATCAGGATCTATCAACCCACATTAAAGTTGTCGCAAGGCTTCACCAAATGTAGTGAGTTTTTATGTCGCAATCACCCCCTCAATTGGTCGTTTCCACACCCCAACTATCCGATGAAACAAAAATATATTTGTGTAGGCAAAAGCAAGATCCCAATTCTTTTTAGAAAAACAGTTTTTGAGAACGCTTACTAACAGTTTTGAACAAACGCAGATTCGCACCTGCTTTGTTTCACTGGCCGGGGAATCAATATTTTAGGATCTCGTCTTTACTTACAGCCTTGCACAATCCTATCTTTTTAAGCAAAAAAATTGAACTCATGAAAGTATTTAAAATCATCTTGCTCGTAGTTGTCAGCATTATTGGCGTACTGTTGATCGCTGCCATTTTTATCAAAAAAGAATATACAGTCAAACGTGAAATTGTGATCAACAAACCGAGTGAGGCAATTTTCGCCTACGTTAAACAATTAAAGAATCACAACGAATTCAATAAGTGGATGCGTGTTGATCCCGCAACGCGGAAAACCTATACCGGCACAGATGGCACCACGGGCTTTACCATGGCCTGGGAGAGTGAATCGAGCCAGGTTGGTAAGGGCGAGCAGGAAATTTCCCGCATCGAAGAAGGCAGGGAGATCGACTACAACATACGTTTCAAGGAGCCCTTCGAAGCCGGTGCATCAGCATCTATCGGAACAGCACCCATTTCAGCGGAGCAAACAAAAGTTACCTGGGGATTTAACAGCAGCATGAAATACCCAATGAACGCCATGATGATCTTTATGGACATC
>JAURWD010000310.1 GCA_030655145.1 Ferruginibacter sp. | reverse complement strand
AACGATGCCGCACCCCGAAAAGCCTGTATCAGCGCAGCTGGCGTAAGATCCAATTATCCACCTGCTGAAAAACTACCTCCGGTTTCAGGCTCCTCCATTGCGGAAAATCCATTAGCCCAACATAGTTCGTCAACCGTGCTTTTTTGAAGTCATATTGACTTTGTTCGGGCATGTCCAACACCACGATCCAACCTCCATCGTCTTCTACCTGTTGGTCCCATTCTTCATAATAACTGTCATCGCTGCTGTGAAAGTTCAACACATTTTCCGCGATGAGAATGAATTTGGTAATGCCATCCTTGTACATGATATCTGTAACATCCCTCCTTAAGGTCATGATGTCATTTTCAATCGCGTCATTCCATTCCCCGATGAGTTCAATGATGGCAAAATTTGCTTCGTAATCAACAAACAAAATCTTCATGTACAAGGTGCGGGACCCAAAATCATCCCACTGTGGGTGGATGTAATAGTTATATATAGTATGAGAAAATTCAAATTCGCTGTAACTGCGTCCATAAAAAGGAGAAAGCGGATCTTCTTCAGCGATGTACAAATGACGCCAGTTGTAGTAAGGTTCTATATCCTGCATGTGCGCATAATAAAGTGAAATGCAAGTATTGCATAAATGGAATCCTGAGCTGCAAAATTAAAAAAATATGAGTCATGTTGCGTAGGTCTATCAAAGGTGTTTCAATGATTAACAAATGTGCAGGTTCGCAAACCGCTGTTCATTTCGACAAATGAAACAAGTTGAATTGCCAGGGTCTTTGGTGGATTGGGCAAAAAAAATGGCTGCAGAACCTGCAGCCATCATTATACATACAACGTGTCCTATTGGATGACGAGCTTCTCGGAGAATGCCAATTGCTTTGAATCGGTTAAAACTTTTACCAGGTACATGCCCCGGGCAGTTTTGCCGGTTACCCGCATGGTTTCAACCTGGCCAGGTTTTGCGATGGAAACAACTTTAGATTGGAGCGCCCTTCCGGCGAGATCAGTAAGCAGGATGGTGTATTTGCCTGTTGGTTGATTTTCAAACAAAATATTAAACTGGCTGCCTGATGAAGGGTTGGGATAAACCCTTCCGTCGGTTAAACCTAGGCGGGGTTTAATATTATCAAAACGAATCAGGTCATTGGCTTCTTTCTGATTGAGGAAATTTCCATTGGCTAAATCGGATGCATTAAACGGCGCCTCGGTTGAAGCGACTTTTGAAGCAACAAGGTCTTTCATACTCAGTTTGTAAAGTCCTTCGAAAACATTGGCACTACTTACCACCAATAAACCTTCATCATTCACCGCGGCGCCATTGGTTGTGAAATTTGCGGGCAACCCGCTGATAACACCTTTATGAGTAACGATCCGTGAAGCAGGATCGATGGAAAAAACATTATGGTTTGCAGAAACGATCACCAGTTTGCCAAAGGCATCTGCGACCATATCACCGCCCCAACTTGTACATTTATTATGGATCGAAATGCCCTTGCTGCTTTCATCGTCAACAAGGTTGCCAAGGTCTTCGATCACTGCTTTGTTGCCGGTACTGAAACGGATCAGGTGATTGGCATCATTCGTTAACGCATAACCATTACCGTCAGCACCTATTACCATGCGGGTGATGTGATTTTCTTCAGTTTGATATCCTCCCTTGGCAGGATTGGCAACAACGTCCCGTTTAATGGTAGTGAAACTTGCGCCCGGTTGAGAAAGATCGATGTAACGAATGTCAGAAAAATGCATCGTTGCAAAATACAACCGGTTGTGCCGGGTATCGAGCGCACAAGCGGCTACCCCAAATCCTGTTGGCTTGTTGTCAGAGGCGCGGGCCGCAGTTGATGATTTGTCGAGGTTATTAAATTTGAAGGTGGTTTTATCAGCTTCGAATAAGGTTTTATTAACCTTACCGGTTGAAATATCGACCTGCTTGATATCGCCCCAGAAAAAATTGTTACTTGCTTTTCCGGTGATCGCGTAGGTCCTCGATGCATCTTGGGCGAGAGAAGAAATTGAGAGAGAAAGCAGCGTAGCAGAAAGTAGAAGTTTACATTTCATATAAGTAGAATTTAAGTTTGAATCGCATCTGTAAAATAGCCAATCGCCCGTGGATATCCAAGAAGTATTTGTACCAGCGGTTTTTAGCATTCACCCGGTATCCACAAGTCAAGATTCTCCTGCATAACAACCGAAAGCTATAAACCGGATGGCGTCAACAAACATAAATTCCAGAACTGCATTGCCGGCTTCGAGTTAGACAATTAGTCTGCATGATATTTTACCAAGCCGTCCATTGGATTTTTGAGCACCTTGCCTAATTGTAACTCGTAGGTATTGCACATTTCCTTCAACACATCGCGGAAACCAAAGGCTACGCTTCCGATAAAGTTGACAGGCATGGTCCAACTTTCCCGGTACTTATAAACGTGGTTGAAGAAAAAATCGTTGAAAGCATCTTCGATGATGTTCTCGATCATGTAGTGGCCGCGGTTCTCTACGAGGAAGGTCACAAAACTGGCCAGGTACCTGTTCGGCAAAGGCTTTTTGTAAACGGCTTCGAGGATGTCAACTGAGTTGATGTTGTATTTGGCGTGAAAGCGATCCATCAGGTCCGGATCAAAGGTGTTATACAAAAAATATTGGATCACCTTCTTGCCGAGGTAAGCACCGCTGCCCTCATCGCCAAGGATGAACCCCAGGCCGGGACTGTTTTTCACAATTTTTTTGCCGTTGTAGTAACAGGAGTTAGACCCGGTGCCCAGGATACAGGCCACCCCTTTTTCATTCCCGCACAGTGCTTTGGCTGCACCCATCAGATCATGATCTACCGAAACCGCAGCCCCGGGAAATGCTTTTTGTAAGGCTTTTTTTACACTCCTCACATTATTAATATTGCTGCACCCGGTACCGTAATAAAAAATCTCTTCAGGCGCCCTGCCTTTTAATTTATCGGCGACACCAACCTGGACAATTTCCCTGATTTGGTCCGTATCCAGAAAGTAGGGACTGATGCCCTGGGTAAAAATTTTTTTCCTGGTTTTTCCATCTAGCAGGCACCATTCCGCCTTGGTGGAACCACTGTCTGCAATAAGTTTGATACCCATATGTTCACCTGGTTTTTATAACACCAAAGCCCAAGTTAATTAAAATCGACAAGCGCCTCATTCCTAATATTTTGGATTATTTTCGTGCTTTAAGTAAAACTATGAATAAAAAGATCCAGGTCTGGTTTCCCTTTCTCTTTAGTATTGCAGTGGTTGTCGGAATGTTCATCGGTTATCGTTTGAGGGATACACAGCCGGGTAAAAAGTTCTTCTCACTTGAAAAACCTCGTCCTCTCCAGGAGGTATTGAATCTTATCAATGACCGCTATGTAGACGATGTAACGCTGAAGGCCTTGAGCGACTCCGCCATCGTTGGTATTCTTGATAAGTTAGACCCTCACTCCGTTTTTATTCCTGCGGAAGACCTTCAAAGTGTTAATGATGATATCGCCGGGAAATTCTTTGGCATCGGCATCGAATTCAACATCTTCAACGATACTCTACATGTTTTAAACGTGGTGCCCGACGGTCCGAGCAGTGTTGCCGGCCTCCGCATCGGTGACAAGTTGCTTTCCGTTGGTGACAGCGTCATCGCTGGTAAAAATGTGAGCACCGACCGGATCCGGAAATTGCTTCGTGGTGATATCGGTACCAAGCTGTCTGTGAATATTTTCCGTGGCGGCAAGATCATCCCGGTAAATATTACCCGTGGGGTGATCCCGGTGAGCAGTGTGGATGCGAGTTATATCATTGAAGCAGGCATTGGGTACATCCGTCTCAACAAATTTTCACAAGTTACTTACCGAGAATTCATGCAGTCGCTGGAAGCGCTGCAGAAGAGAGGCATGAAGAAACTCATTCTTGACCTGCGCGGAAATGGAGGCGGTGTACTTGAGGAAGCAACGGCAATTGCGGACGAGTTTCTACCCGGTGATAAACTGATCACCTATACCGAAGGAAAACATTTTCCCAAAAGGGAGTATCGCTGCCAGCGACAGGGATTATTTGAAACCGGGGAACTGGTGGTATTGGCTGACGAAGGAAGCGCAAGTGCAAGTGAAGTGCTGATGGGTGCCTTGCAGGATTGGGACCGGGCGACGATCATCGGAAGAAGAAGTTTTGGAAAGGGCCTGGTACAGGAACAATATGACCTAAGCGATGGCAGTGCATTACGTTTGACCATAGCCAGGTATTATACCCCCATCGGGAGAAGCATCCAGCGTTCTTATACAAATGGGCAGCGGGCGTATTATGAGGAGATAGATAACCGTTTTCATGACGGGGAGGTTTCCAGCGCAGACTCGGTGAAGAATGACACGACAAAAGTTTTCAAGACTAAAAATGGTAAGAAGGTTTACGCCGGTGGAGGTATTACCCCCGATGTCTTCGTACCTATTGATACCGCCTATTTTAGTTCGACCATGTCGAAGATCTATCTCCGGGGAACAATCGGTGACTTTGCATACCGGTACTACCTGCAGAATGAACCGGCATTGAAAAGCTTTAAGACGACCAATGATTTCATCCAAACCTTTTCTTTTAATGACCGGGATTGGACCCTGTTTTCAGAACAAGCCGCCAAGGATTCGATATCACTTGCCACCCTAACCTCGAGGGAAAAGGCTGATCTTTTGGTAAGAATCAAGTCTTCCATTGCTCGCCAGGTCTGGAGAAACGAAGGATATTACGAGATGTTCAATACCCAGGATCGGGCTATTCAGAAGGCGCTGGAAGTGCTGTAGAACTTTTTTACACTTATTATTTCAAGCGTCCTACACTATTCATTTATAATATTTTACAGACATTACTTTTAATTTTAAACAAGCAAACATGTGGTCTAATAACATACTGGAAACAATCGGCAATACGCCTCTTATTAAGATCAACAAGATCACTAGGGAGTTGCCTTGTACGGTGTTGGCCAAGGTAGAATACTTCAACCCCGGGAACAGTATTAAAGATCGCATGGCGCTCAAAATGCTGGAGGTGGCGGAGGCGGAGGGAAAGATCAAGCCCGGCGGCACCATCATCGAAGGCACGAGTGGCAACACTGGAATGGGCCTGGCCCTAGCGGCCTGCGTGAAAGGATACCGCTGCATATTTACGACAACTGAAAAGCAATCTAAAGAAAAAGCCGATATACTTAAGGCAGTTGGCGCGGAGGTGATCGTTTGTCCAACCAATGTTGAACCGGAAGATCCCAGGAGTTACTATTCGGTGAGCAAGCGCCTTGCAAGCGAGGTACCCAATAGCTGGTATGTGAATCAATATGATAACCTGGCTAACCGGCTGGCACATTACGAACAGACCGGCCCCGAGATCTGGGAACAAACGGAAGGGAAGGTCACTCACCTGGTTGTGGCGACGGGCACAGGAGGAACAATTGTTGGAACAGGACAATATCTCAAGGAAAAAAATCAGAATATAAAAGTTTGGGCAATAGATAGTTATGGATCCTTACTTAAAAAATATTTCGATACCGGAGAGTTAGACCAGAAAGAAGTTTATCCTTACATCAGTGAGGGTTTCGGAGAAGATTTCGTGCCTGCAAACTACGATATGTCAGTTATAGATGCTTTTACAAAAGTGACTGATAAGGACGGCGCGTTAATGGCCAGGAGGATTTCCAAAGAAGAAGGAATATTCGTGGGATACAGTGCAGGTAGCTGTTTGCAAGGATTACTTCAATTAAAAGATCAACTAAAAAAAGATGATGTGGTGGTGTGTATTTTTCATGATCACGGCAGCCGTTATGTCGGGAAGGTATACAATGATCAGTGGATGCTGGAGCGGGGATTTCTGGAAATGAAGACCTTCAAGGATCTTATCAATGCCCGTGGAGCCCAGCGCCTCATCACCCTTGCTCCCACCGACACGGTATCCGCCGCAATCGACCTGATGAAAAAATATGATATCGAAAACATACCGGTGATGCAGGACGGCAAAAATATTGGCGCCATCTCAGCAGGTGGATTGTTTAACCGTATCCTCAACGACGCCAATGTAAAAAGCGAGCCGGTCAGTACGGTAATAGAAAATCCCTATCCGGAAGTAGCATTTGATACGCCGGTTGACCGATTGAGCGTTTTTATTACCAAAGAAAACGGCGCAGTCCTCAGCAAAGATGAGACGGGCGCTTTTCACGTAGTAACGAAATATGACATCATACAGAGCCTTACCAAATAGTTCTCCGTAAAATTACCGGGTACGGTAAGCGAGCCGACAATGCTGCATTTAAGAAGTACAGCATTGTCGTTTTAGGTTTACAGGTTCCAAAAAAACACGTATAACTACGACAGGTTAAGGCGGGTACTTCCCATTGTCATTCATGGAGTTATACGAACCTGCTGGTATTTATATCAGATTCAAAAAAGGGCATTCTTGCTCTTTTCTTGCTAACCATTTATCCCCATCTTTGTATAAGAAGTTGATTGATAGAGATTAAATATCAATCATTCCAATATCCTGATAAAGCCAAATAATTTAAAATCCAACTAATCGCTGAAAAGCTGCAATCCAATATCAGTCAACTTCTATTTTTCTTGATTTGTGATTGAAATAAGCTTTATCCAATATCCTTCGAAAGCTGTTCTCCAATGATCCCCGGGAAGCTACAATACAAACCGTTTTACAATATCCAATATCCCTGCCTGTATTCTTACGGCAAGAACCAACACTAACTGGAACCCCGTTAAAGATTTTGTTAGTTAAATTTTCGTGGCAGTTCCCTGCCAGTCCTATCCAGAAAAGCCAAATGTTGATCCCTAAAAGAATGCGCTTCCACTCTCCCCCAAGGAGGTGGAAGTTTTGCTTTCAGAAGGTACCGTGCACATATAGCTTTTGAGCCCCTCATTTAATTTCGTGCAACTATTTTTCTTGCCCGCCCCAAGACTTTGAGAACGCCTTCCCTGCATTTCCGAAAGCTGTACCGAGGTATTTCAAGTGAAATTCGTAAAAATACGCAGGGAGAGTTCGTAAACCTTACCGGGATTTTAACACCAATTTCGTCGATCCGCAGTAAATACTGTAAGGGTAAAAAAGGGCAGTTATGCGCTAGTCCGGCACTGCAATCTGTTGCATCTTTGTGTCTGAAGTTGATTGATAGTTACATATCAATCTTATCCAAAAATCCTGACAAAGCCTTCTGATGTTTAGTTAATAGTTTCAAGATTCACCTAATATCAGAAAAACAACTATCCAATATCAGTCAACTTCTTTTTAAGATCTTTCGAAAATGCCTCGGCATTGACAACATAATTCCTATGAAAACCGCCAATTCCGGATCCTGAGAAAAAACCAAACCAATACCTGGAAAAATCCTATCCAAGTATCCTAAGTGTCGAAAGACATAAAGACCCAACACTGAAACCAGAAAAAGATTCTGGCGAGGCTAACACCTCAAACGTATTTTCTTTGATCCCCAAAATCACTTCGGTGATTGAAAAGTTTACTTCCACATTTTTTGACCTGGTCATTTAAATGTGGAAGTATTTTACTTTAGAACACTCCGTTTTTTTATTTTTAATGCATGATCCTCTCTTCGCCTGCGGAATTGAAAGAACTCCCCCAACGCATCATCTCCCTTGTTCCTTCCCAGACTGAATTGTTAGCTCATCTCGGATTAGACGAGCATACGATTGGTATCACGAAATTTTGCGTTCATCCACGGGGGTGGCGAACCTCGAAAATGATCGTTGGTGGCACCAAGAATCTCCAGATGGATAAGATCAAGGCTTTATCTCCAGACCTTCTTATAGCTAACAAAGAAGAGAATACCAGGGAGCAGATAGAAGAACTGGCGAAAATTTACCCTATTTGGGTAACAGATGTCAATGACCTGGATTCGGCGTTAGCAATGATCAACGACATCGGGGCGCTCACTGGCACGGTCACCAGGGCGGCTGATCTTGTACGGTCTATAAAAACCTGTTTCGAGGAAATTCACCGGCTGGCAGCTTTCATTAATACTGCCTACCTGATTTGGAAAGACCCGTATATAAGTGTAGGAGGTGATACATTCATCCACGATATGCTGCAGCGTTGTGGCTTCAATAATATATTTAAAGATCAAAACCGGTATCCTTCATTCCAATTGGAAGATCTTATTCAGCGGCAATGCCAGCTTTGTCTCTTATCGACTGAACCTTATCCATTCAAAGAACAGCATTTGCAAACCCTGCAACAACAATTGCCGCAGGTGAAGTTCAAACTGGTTGATGGAGAATTTTTCAGTTGGTATGGTAGCCGGTTATTAGCAGCCCCTGCTTATTTCGATGAATTAATTCGCTCCGTTCGCCAGGATATTCAAGAACAGCTGTTCTAATTTGACAATTTTCCTATCTTTTCGCCATGAACCGGGTTTCTCTATTACTGGCAGCCACTGTCTATATTATCCTCTTCTTCTTATTATTTCCCTGGTACCAGTTTGTTCTAGACATCGACGCCATCTCCTACATCCATGTGGCGGAACGTTATGCAAGTGGCGACTTCTTTGGAGCCGTGAACGGTTACTGGAGCCCGCTGATCTCCTGGATACTCATTCCTTTTATCAAGAGCGGTCAAGACCCGGTTATTGCCGCGAAGTATATCAACGGGTTGATTGGCCTGCTGGCCTTGTTTACCTGTCAGTCACTGTTGAATAAGTTTGTAATTCACTCCACGTTAAAAAACATCCTGCCGTTTATTTTTGCGGGCTTGCTTCTATCCTATGCATTCTATGAATTGTGTGCTGACTTGCTGCAACTCTGGTTGCTCTTGTTGTACCTCAACTTGTTGTTCAGCAAAAATTTTATTGAGAATAATTACAAAATTGTTGGGGCTGCAATATTAGCCGCAGCTTGCTACTACGCCAAGGCGTACAGCTTTCCTTTTTTCCTGGTGCATTTTCCGTTGATCTTATATGTGTTGTTGAAACGAAATAAAACGGGGCATGTACGCCGGCTGTTCCTGGCAAAAGTCAGCATCGCGTTTCTTGCATTTTTCGTGTTGACGGCACCTTACCTGCTCGTGCTGAAAGAAAAGTATGGCTCGTTTCGCATCAACAACGCTGGCAAACTAAATACCAGTTGGTTTCTTTCCCCTGGCATTAGTGATAACCGAAAGATGGTTGCAGAACCTCCTTTCGTGGATGCTACTTCTTATTGGGATGAACCTACTTATGCGCAAGAGAAATATGTTGGTCCATTTACCTCCGGAAAATTTTTCCTGGTGCAGCTAAAATGGACGATCAGCAACATCATCAAATTCTTCGGACTGCTTAATCTTATAAGTATTTGTGCTGTTACGATACTACTTTGCTTTATCGTTTTACTTTACCGGCGCAAAAAAGATCATGAGGATAATGACTGGTTGCTTTTACTTACTACGCTCCTCTACCCTTCCGGTTATATATTGATCTTTATTGAATGGCGATATATCTGGCTGCTTCCGATTATGCTCCTGATCATGGCAGCGATCTCACTGACCTGGTTACTCCAGCACAATTATATACGACAAAAGTTTTTTGCCTTGGTATGCGTGGGCTTTAGTGCGACCTTCCTGGTGCAACCGGTGAATGAGCTGCAAGACCTGCGCAACAACAATAAAGATGTTTATGCAATGGCAGAAATATTTCGCCAGCAAAAAATATCAGGAAACTTTTTTTTAAATTACAAGTCTTTCCTGCCATACGGTAAAACCGTGGTGCTCTCCTACCTTACGAAAAGTAAATTGTTTGGCCCCGTACTCCTCGATTATAGTTTTGATGAATTGATACTGGCCGCAAAAAAACACAACATTGATTACTATTTATATTTCTACGATTTTCCAAATGAGAAGGAAATATTTTTGCAATCGCCTTATGCAAAAGTCGGCACCCGGGTATACGACAATCTCTATCCAGGTGTCATTGTTGTTCAGTTCAAATAAGAAAATTTCAAAAGTCAAATTCACTTAATTTTGTAAAAAACGATCAATATGAGTAAATACACAGCCGGAGTATTACACGGCGCCGAACTGGAAGCACTTTACAATGATGCAAAAGACAACCAGTTTGCCTTACCTGCAGTGAACTGCATTGGTACCAACACGATCAATGCCGTGCTGGAAACTGCAGCTAAAGTAAATTCACCGGTGATCATCCAATTTAGTAATGGCGGGGCCCAGTTCATTGCCGGCAAAGGAATGCCGAACGATAAATTGCAGGCCAATATCTCTGGTGGTATTTCAGGGGCTTTACACATTCACAATGTCGCAAAGCACTATGGGGTACCGGTAGTGTTGCATACGGATCACGCTGCAAAAAAATGGCTTCCCTGGATCAGCGGTCTTATCGACGCGGGTGAACAATTTTATAAAGAAAAAGGACAACCTCTTTTTAGTTCGCATATGCTTGACCTTAGTGAAGAGCCAATCGAAGAAAACATTCAAACCTCGGTAGAATTTTTCAAAAGAATGGCACCGCTTGGCATGAGCATTGAAATTGAACTTGGTGTTACCGGCGGTGAAGAAGATGGTGTTGACAATAGTGATATTGAAAACGATAAATTATACACACAGCCCGAAGACGTGGCATATTCTTTTAAGGAATTATCAAAAGTAAGTAACCTGTTTACGGTTGCTGCTGCTTTTGGAAATGTACATGGAGTATACAAGCCAGGTAACGTGGAGTTGCGCCCGGAGATTTTGAACAACAGCCAGGTGCACATTGAAAAAGAATTAAAGACAGGTCCAAAACCCGTATTCTTTGTATTTCATGGCGGTAGCGGTTCGCCGCAAAACCAGATTCGCGAAGCAATTGGTTATGGGGCAATAAAAATGAATCTCGATACAGATCTGCAATGGGCTTTCTGGGATGGCGTGTTGAAAAACTATAAAAAAAGCGAAGGGTTTTTGCAAGCTCAATTAGGAAATCCGGAAGGAAGTGACAAGCCAAACAAAAAATATTATGATCCGCGGGTTTGGTTACGTAAAGGCGAAGAAACCTTTATTCAACGTCTTGAAGTTGCTTTTGATGATTTGAATTGCATCAACCGCAACGCTTAGACCTGGATTGGAAATTTTGATACTGATCAAGATCGAACTAAATGAATTAAAGAATTCTTAAACTGATCCGGTCTTCGTGTATTCGAAGCCGGATCATTTTTAAGGCAAAATTAATTTAATGATAAAAGAAGAAGATTTTGACGCGAACCTCGCAGGCGAAGATGGCGAATCAGAGGAGACAAAGCGGAGCTGGTTTAAGCGAATAAAAAAAGGAATTCTTACTCCCACAAAGGATAAAGCAGACGCACCCGAGGGCTTATGGACCAAGTGCCCTTCCTGCAAATACACCTGTACCGTTTCAGAACTTCGCGAAGAATATTTTGTTTGTCCGAAGTGCGAATATCACCACCGGATCGGTAGTGCGGAATATTTCGACATCCTTTTTGATGAGGACCAGTTTACCGAGTTGTTCGAAAACGTAGTTTCAAAGGATTACCTCGGGTTTGTCGATTTGAAACCTTATCAGCAACGACTGCAGGAAACTTATTCCAAAACAGATATTCACGACTCTATTACGGTAGGGCATGGAAAAATAGAAGGCAACGACCTGGTGGTAGCCTGTATGGATTTTGAATTCATCGGCGGAAGCCTTGGTAGTGTAATGGGTGAAAAGATTTGCCGCGCCTGCGATTATTGCATTGAGCACAAGATTCCTTTTATGATTATCAATAAAAGTGGAGGTGCCCGTATGATGGAAAGTGCCTTCTCCTTGATGCAACTTGCGAAAACTTCCGGCAAATTGTCGAAGTTGACAGACGCGAAAATCCCCTACATTTCTTTGTGCACCGACCCTACTTTCGGGGGAACAACGGCTTCTTTCGCGATGCTCGGTGATATCATCTGTGGAGAACCAGGTGCGCTGGTAGGTTTTGCAGGCCCGAGAGTAATTAAAGAAACCATCAAGCGGGATCTCCCGGAAGGTTTTCAAAGAAGCGAATTCTTATTGGAACACGGGTTCCTGGATTTCATCGTGAATCGGAAAGAACTCAAACAAAAATTAGGCACCTTACTCGTGCTTTTCAAAAACTAAATAATCAGTTTATAACTTGCGGCGGCTATCATTTGATGGCTGCTTTTTTTTGCCTGGCGGGTTGGTAAAGGATGCTTAACTCTTCAAGAATTAAAAACACTAAAATCTTTCGATTGAATGTAACCGTGATCAGTATTGATTAACGTATTTTTGCGAAAAGCACATTGGTTTGGAAATCAGCAATAGGAAGGCATATCATGAATATTTTTTCGAAGACAAGTACATAGCAGGGCTCGTGTTGGCTGGTACCGAAATAAAAAGCCTGCGGGCCGGCAAGGCAAGTTTTAACGACAGTTACTGTTATTTTGATAAAGGAGAATTGTATGTAAAAAGCCTGCACATCTCCGAATACAGTTTCGGAACTTACAATAACCATGAGCCAATGCAGGAACGTAAGTTGTTATTGAACAAACGCGAACTGAAGAAACTGGAGGCCAAAACAAAAGAGAAAGGCTATTCGATCATCCCCTTGAAAATCTTCCTGACGGAAAAAGGATTTTTCAAAATGGAGATAGGGTTGGGAAAAGGTAAAAAGATTTACGACAAGCGGGAATCGATCAAAGAGCGGGAAAATGACCGCGATATTAAGCGGAAGTATGGCATTTAAATTGCCTTCATCCCGCTAAACCATTTTAAGCACACATTGTTTACCATCGCAGACACAGGTAATAATTATATTAATTACAGGATTGCATAAAACTCGATAAACCTACATGGATCAGAAGCACATACGAATTGAGGTAATGAATTTTCTGGGGCAGAAGATGGACGATATTGTAGCCGAGTACCTGAAGGACATTGATACCAACTGGCAGCCAAGTGATATGTTGCCTGATACCGCCTCCGAAAATTTTCCGCAAGAGTTAAAAGAACTTCAAGACCAATGTAAGGAGTTGCCCTATGATTATCTCGCCGTATTGGTGGGGGATATCATTACCGAAGAAGCCTTGCCAACTTACCAGAGCTGGCTCTCTGATGTAACCGGCATTGATAAAATGGAACCACAAGGTTGGAGCAAGTGGGTAAGAATGTGGACCGCCGAAGAAAACAGGCATGGTGACCTGCTTAATAAATTTGTTTATCTCTCCGGCCGCATCAATATGCGCCAGATGGAGATCAGTACCCAATACCTGATTGCAGACGGCTTCGATATCGGTACCGGTAGAGATCCTTATAGAAATTTTGTGTATACTTCTTTCCAGGAATTGGCTACGAACATTTCACATCGCCGCACCGCTACCATTGCAAAGACACATGGCAGCGTACAACTTTCAAAAATATGTGGGATGATCGCTGCGGACGAAGCCCGTCACGCTAAAGCATACAAGAGTTTTGTTTCTAAAATTTTTGAAGTAGATCCCAGCGAGATGATGCTGGCTTTCGAAGATATGATGCGCAAGAAGATAGTGATGCCCGCTCACTTCCTGCGCCAGTCAGGAGAAAAAATCGGCCAGGCCTTCGATCATTTCAGTGATGCCGCACAACGACTCGGCGTATACACCACCTGGGATTATACCGACATTCTTGAATCACTTGTAAAAGAGTGGAACATTGATAAAGTAACAAACCTGACAGATAAGGCTGAAAAAGCGCGGGATTATTTGATGGTACTGCCAGAGCGTTTCAGGAAGGTTGCAGGCCGAAGCCAGAAAGCACCGATCGAATACCAGTTCAACTGGATCGTGTAAGTACTGCTAACGGTTACTAACATTCGCTAAGACTAATGGGAATGTTAACCGCAAGTCCTCCATCTGAAGTTTCCTTGTATTTACTATTCATGTCAAGCGCCGTGTTCCACATGGTTTTGATCACCCCATCGAGGCTCACCTTTGCGTAATCAGGTGCACTTTGCAGGGCAAGTTGTGAAGCAGTAATTGCCTTGATCGCCCCCATTGTATTTCTTTCAATACACGGAATTTGTACCAACCCGCCTATTGGATCACAGGTTAGTCCAAGGTGATGTTCCATTGCGATCTCCGCGGCCATCAGGGCCTGGCGTTGCGTGCCACCCATACATTCCGTGAGTGCAGCCGCAGCCATCGCACTGCTCACCCCTATTTCTGCCTGGCATCCACCCATCGCGGCAGAGATGGTCGCCCCTTTTTTGAAGATGCTGCCAACCTCGCTGGCGGTTAATAAAAACTGGATGATCTTCTCTTCCGAATAGCCATCACAAAAACTGATATAGTATTGAAGCACGGCGGGTATCACCCCGGCGGCTCCATTCGTAGGCGCTGTAACTACGCGGCCAAAAGACGCGTTTTCCTCGTTGACCGCAAGTGCAAAACAACTTACCCAATCCAATATGTATTTGAAATCGCCACCGCCGGCACGTATGGCCAGCAGCCATCCTTCATAATCTGTATACGGCGCACCCTTCAGCAGGCGCCTGTTCAACTCCGCACCACGGCGCTTAACATTCAGCCCGCCAGGAAGACTGCCCTCCGTGTGGCATCCGCGGAACATGCAATCCCGCATGGCCGTCCAGGTCTGTATTATCTGTTGTCGTGTCTCCTGTTCCGGCCGCCAGGCCTGCTCATTTTCTAAAACCACCTCACTGATGGCCATGCCTGTTTTCATACACCAGTGTAACAAGTCATTCGCGGTATTAATGGGAAACGGCAGGATGACCTGGTTGGCTTGCAGGGCCTCCTCTCCTTCCTTAACAACGAACCCACCACCAACAGAATAATATGTCTCGGCAAGGGTTTCGCCGTCGACAAGCGTTACAAGAAAGGTTAATGCATTGGGATGAAAGGGAAGGGACTCAGCAAAAAGGAATTCAATGTCTTCTGCGGGGTTGAAGTCAATTTCATGCCTGCCGGCAAGTACAAGCTTTTTCATCGCGACGATGTCGTTCATCTTCGGTGTGATGCGATCAACTTCAAATGTAACGGGATCTTCACCACACAAGCCCAGTTGCACGGCGATGTCTGTGCCATGGCCAATACCCGTTTTAGCAAGAGAGCCGTAGAGAATGACCTCCACGGCTTTTACCTGTTGTAATATGTTTTGTTGTTCGAGCGTTTTCAGAAAACGCAATGCTGCTCTCCAGGGACCCAGTGTATGACTACTGCTCGGGCCGATCCCGATCTTGAACATGTCAAATATGGAAATCGCTTCGTGGCTCAAAGAGTTGGCTTATTTATCATTATTGAACGTTCACTAATTCAATGGTAAAGATCAGGATAGAATTTCCCGGAATAGGGCCGCTTGCATTTTGACCATATCCAAGAGAAGGAGGAATGTATAATGTAATCGAACCGCCTTTTTGCACCAGGGGAATTCCGATCTGCCATCCTGCGATCAACTGGCCAAGGGTAAACGTGATCCCATTTGGATTATTCGTATTGCTGTCCTCAAACGTGCTACCATTTGTTAACCGACCTACATATTTTACAGTGACTGCTGAACAGGCGGTAGGAGTAAGTGCCGCACCGGGATTATTAACCACGTAATATAGTCCACTCGGATGTTGTGTTGCCGTAATTGAATTGGCCGCAAGGTAATTTTGTACGCTTGCAATTTCAGACGCAGGTGCAACCGCCTTGGATAGTGTAAGCTGACAAGTGTTGTTAGGTTCATCCTTGATACAAGCTGTCATTAAAAAGGGAACCGCAAGAAGAAAAAATAATTTTCGCATGTTTAATTTAATTGATGAAAAGTTGTTTATTGAACTGACTTATTTTCTTTTGATTTTAGTTCTTTGTATAACTGTTCATTCATCTCCCATTTGTATTGCATACGAAAGAATGAATAAAAAATTACAATGATCATCATCGCGACGATCGTCGTAGAAAACATTCCCGGTGTTGTTTTGGAAATTTTCATGTACCAGTCCGGCAAAAAAATACGGACGGAAACGACTGATAAAATAATAGGAAGACCGAATAAGAGCGCCATGGGAAACCCGCGGGTAAGCTTGCTAAAAAAAGTGTTTTCGTGTTCCCTGTTGCGCTCCCAATAGCGCAGAAAGGCTATCTCCTTTTCACTGATCATTGTGCGAAGTTAGCCATTAAAACCGTGCAGTTTTGCAAAGTGGGTAATATTAAGTAGGTTTGGTTGACTCAATTAAATTTTTGTGAAAATAGAGCAGCTGATCGTTCAACACCTGTATAATAGTAAAAAAGTCACCCTCCAGGGCATCGGAACATTCAGGCTGAATCCCTCCATTTCATTACCGGCAGACGACAAGGACAGGAATTTTGTTATGCCTGAAAATGCTTTCGAATTTGACTATAATTTAAAAGCAACTGAAGATCAGGACCTGATCCACTACATCGTAAAACATACCAATAAGATCCTGCCACTTGCAACCGCAGATCTCGACTCTTACGTCATCCTTGCGAAGCAATTCCTTAACATCGGCAAGCCGCTGGTCATCGAAGGCGTGGGTACTATCCAAAAGAACCAGGCTGGCATCTACCAATTCAATGCCGGAGAATTTGTAACACCACGCATAGACGACATTCCTAAACAGGCACGCGAAAAACGAGACGAGACCGTTTCCTTCGAAAGTGAAGGGCCGCAAAAAAGCAGCTGGCGAAACCTCCTGATTTTTGTGACGATCCTGATCGTGGCTGCTGCCGCCTTTGGAATTTACTATATGGTAAACCAGGAAGACACCGCCAAAACTTCTGAGCCCGTTGAAACAGTTTCGTCCACTCAAACCGATACGGTTGCAACCATTGATACGGCTGGCGCAAATGTACCAGCCTTAGACACCACGACTACGATCGTTACCGCGCCAATTGTAAGAACAGACACGACCAGCAGTTTCCAGGTAGTATTAAAAACCTATCCCTCTTCTGCGCTGGCGCAAAAAGCCATGCAACGGTTAACCACCTACGGGCATAAGCTTGTTGTAAACCAGGTGGACTCTTCTCGTTATGAAGTTGCCATGCCATTCAAATCACCACTATCTGATACAGCGAGGGCAAAAGATTCTCTGCGGAGATTTTTTGGAGGAAAGCCCTATATCAAATTATAGCCCAGGCAAAATTTTCAAACATACATTTTTGCGAAGCTTAACGACAAAGGTTAACATCGTTTACTGGTTACTGGTAGTAGCCGACATTTGGAGTATCCTGGCAAGTGATGAGCAGTTGCATGATGCCCTTAAACCGCTATTGATGCCAGCCCTCGCCTGCTCTTTGCTGATTCAAAGGTCAGAGCTTAAGGGATTTTGGATTGTTATCGCAGCGCTTGCCTTCTCCTGGTTCGGAGACGTCTTCCTGATCTTTGAAAATTATGAGCCGGTATTTTTTATGCTCGGCCTCGGTAGTTTCCTCGTCGCTCACCTTTTTTACATTCGTTTCTTCCTAAGCATTCAACCTGCAATACCTGGTTTACTAAAGAAACGTCCAATCTTTATTATTATCGTTACGGTTTACTGCATCGGCTTGTTCCTACTCCTCCTCCCTTCGCTTGAACCCTTAAAAATTCCGGTATTTATTTATGCGCTGGTTATTGGGTGTATGTTGCTTGCTAGCATTCATGTGTCAAATAAACTAGGCCGGCCAGCGAATATTTATTATATCGCTGGAGCTACGCTTTTCCTTCTATCAGACTCCCTGCTGGCAATCAATAAGTTCTACCAGCCAGTTCCTGCAGCGGGGGCGGCGATCATGCTAACCTACTGCGCCGCGCAATTTTTTATCGTGAAAGGATTCCTGGAAAAAAGGGAGACCCTGTCTCCCGCTTAAGATCAACGCTTTTTTGTTTTCGACGTTGGCTTCATAGTGTCCGGTGGGCAGACAACAAATATATTCTGTGCAAATTTTTGACTTACACTTGATACCACACCGTTTACTTCAATGGTCAGTAAAGAATCATAACTCTCCTTCGACAACACTTTTATATTGTTGTTGATCCCCAGACCAACTTTAACGACATACTTTAAGAAATCGGCCGAATTATCTTTGACCGCAACCATTTTACACGATTGTCCATCGGCCACTTCCGCCAGAGTTTTTTTGAAAGAAATTTTGAGTTCTCCTTTCGCGGTCGGTATCGTATCCCCGTGAGGATCAAATTCAGGATATTCTAAAAATTCGTCCAACCGGTCGATCAGTTTCTGAGATTGTATGTGTTCCAGCTGCTCGGCTACTTCGTGCACTTCATCCCACGTGAAAGAGAGTTTCTTGTAAAGAAATGTTTCCCACAGCCGGTGTTTACGAATGATCTCTACAGCATACTTTCTGCCCGCTACTGTCAGGGATATCTTACCATACTTTTTGTAATCCACCAGCTTTTTACTCTTTAGCTTTTTCAACATATCAGTGGCAGTAGCGGGTTTCACCTTGAGGTGTGCCGCCAGCTCGTTGGTGCCGGCACCATTTTTCTCCTCATTTTCCAGGGTGATCTGCAAGAGTGACTTTAAGTAATTTTCTTCGGTAAACGATAACATGCCGCAAAACTAATCGATTTTACAAAACAAAATTTGTTAGACTACTCTAACATTTATACTTTTACGCCCATAACTATAAAAATGAATTGTTCCCGTTGGTTTAAAATTTTGTTGCTCCCGCTGCTTTTGACTCCCATATTGGCAATGGCCCAAACTGCTTCAATAAAAGGAAACGTGATCGCGAAAGACCGGGAACTACCTGGCGTTAGTGTACAGCTACTGCCTTCAGTTGGTGGTACGCTCACTGATAGCCTCGGAAATTTCGCCTTCACTAATTTGGAAGCCGGCGAGTACACCCTCAAAATATCAACAGTTGGATTTATCAAATATTCGCGTCGCATCAGTTTGAAAAATGCGGACACTTTGCTGCTCGCAATTAATCTTGAAGAGAATAAAGAGCAGATGGAAGAAGTGGTGGTAACCGGTACTTTGAAAGAGGTCCGGAGAGTCGAAAGCCCGGTTCCCGTCGAAGTGTACAGCCCGGTATTTTTTAAGAAAAATCCAACACCAAACATATTCGAAGCGCTGCAAAACGTAAACGGCGTACGCCCCCAACTAAACTGCAATGTTTGTAATACGGGGGACATTCACATCAACGGACTTGAAGGCCCGTACACCATGGTACTGATAGACGGTATGCCCATCGTTAGCAGCCTGTCTACGGTGTATGGTTTGTCCGGTATCCCGAACAGCCTGGTGGAAAGAATTGAAATTGTAAAAGGTCCGGCCTCCTCTTTATATGGAAGCGAGGCCGTTGGAGGCCTGATCAACATCATTACAAAAAAGCCGGCAAATGCACCTGCCCTTTCTGTCGACCTGATGGCTACGAGTTGGAAAGAATTCAATACGGATCTTGGATTTAAATTTAAAGTTGGACGTTCCGCGGCTGTACTTACCGGCGTTAACTATTTTAAATATGGCCACATCGTTGATAACAACAAGGACCGCTTCACAGACGTGACTTTGCAGGACCGGGTTTCAGTTTTTCAGAAATGGAGTTTCGCTAGGAAGCAGCAGCGCACCGCGAGCGTAGCGGCAAGGTATTTTGATGAATACCGCTGGGGAGGAGATGTTCGCTACACCCGGGCCTTTCGCGGTGGAGACAGCTTATATGGTGAAAGCATCTATACCAAACGCTGGGAATTGATGTCTGCCTACCAACTTCCAACAAAGGAAAAACTCTTTGCAACTTTTTCCTTCAACAATCATGAACAGGATAGCCGGTACGGAACAACGTCCTACATTGCTTCGCAGAAGATCGCCTTTGGACAACTTACCTGGGATAAGACCTTAAAAAATCACGACCTGCTTGCAGGCGCAGCCTTACGGTATACTTTTTATGATGACAATACAACGGCTACGGCTACCCGCGATACCATCAACCAGGTAAACCAGCCCGACAAGGTCTGGCTGCCCGGTGTGTTCGTACAGGATGAAATAACAATTTCACAAAGACACAAATTGCTCCTGGGTTTCAGGTACGATCACAATTCTGTGCATGGCGACATCATTACTCCAAGGCTTGCGTATAAATGGAGCGTGAATGACAATAACATTCTTCGTTTAAATGCCGGCACAGGCTTTAGGGTAGTGAATCTTTTTAGCGAAGATCACGCTGCCTTGACCGGGGCCCGTTTTGTCGAAATTAAAAATGAACTACGCCCCGAAAAGAGCTACAACGTAAACCTCAATTACATCAAAAAATTTCAATCGCGACACGCTGTGGTTGGGATAGAATTAACGGGCTGGTACACGTACTTCAACAACCGAATCATCGCGGATTACGATATTGACCCAAACAAAATTATTTATGATAACATCGATGGGTTTGCCGAAAGCAAGGGAGTGAGCACAAACCTTGATGTGGCGATGACCAATGGTTTAAAGATCCTGGCCGGCGTAACTTTTATGCAGGTTTCAATCGTAGAAAAAGGCATTCGCTCCCCGCAGATCCTTACAGAAAAATTTACTGGCACCTGGAGCGTCTCCTACAAACTTCCGAGGCTAAAGCTGGGGATCGATTACACCGGAAACATCTACGGCCCTATGCGCCTACCTTTACTTGGGAGCCTCGATCCGCGGCAAGCGTACTCTCCTACCTGGAGTATTCAAAACATCCAGTTTGTATATTCCGGGTTTAAGAAAATTGAAATTTATGCTGGTATAAAAAACCTGCTGAACTGGACACCGAACAAAGGAAATCCGTTTATCATCGCCCGCAGCGATGACCCGTTCGACAAGCAGGTGAGTTATGGTGCAAATGGGAAGGTACTGGCGACCCCATCGAATCCATTTGCGCTAACATTTGATCCTTCCTACGTCTACGCACCTAACCAGGGTATCCGCGGTTTCATCGGGTTTCGTTACCAACTCAAATAAAAAAGAAAAAGTTTTCAAGCTTGTGGCTTACACAATTTAATTGTTGCCTGGAGGTGGGATCACGCAGGAGTTCCGGCGAAAAACAGCACAGCTAAGTTTATCAGCAGTTGTCCAATGCCTGCAGAATGTCCTGCAAAATATCATCAACATGTTCCAGACCTACAGAAATGCGTATAAGCCCTGGCGTTATGTTGGTGTCAATTCTTTCTGCCTCGGATAATTTCGCATGAGTTGTACTTGCCGGGTGTGAAGCAATGCTCCTTGTATCACCGAGGTTCGCCGTTAATGACAACATTTTCAAACCATTCATAAACCTTCGCCCGCTTTCCAGTCCGCCTTTCAAATTAAAGCATACGATGCCTCCACCATTTTTCATTTGTTTCACCGCGATGGCGTGTTGGGGATGACTTGGTAACTTCGGGTATTTCATCCACTCGATCTTTTCATGCGTCTCGAGTTGCGTCGCGATCTTTAAAGCGTTCGACGCATGACGCTCCATGCGCACATCCAGCGTTTCCAGGCTTTTGCTGAGCACCCAGGCGTTGAATGGCGAGAGCGCCGGCCCGGTACTACGACAGAATAAATAGATGTCCTGTATCAGTTCCTTTTTACCTACGATCACACCGCCGAGCACTCGCCCCTGTCCATCGAGCCACTTGGTTGCGGAATGTACTACCAGGTCAGCCCCAAAATCAATGGGCCGTTGATTCACTGGTGTGGCAAAACAATTGTCTACGTTCAGCAATAACTTATGTTTTTTCGCAAGCGTATTTACAAATTCAAGATCAATGATGGCAAGCCCCGGATTGGTTGGTGTCTCCAGGTAGATCATCTTAGTATTTGGCTTAATGGCGGCTTCCCATTCCTCGGGTTTTTCTGCACTAACATAACTATACTCAATCCCAAAGTTTGGCAGGTATTTTTTTATTACGGTGTGTGTGCTGCCAAAAATAGAACTGCAGCAAAGCAGGTGATCGCCCTGTTTTAAAAAGCTCATGAATGAAGCGAAGATGGCACTCATACCCGTAGCAGTTGCGTAGCCCGCTTCCGCACCTTCGAGCGCTACCATCTTGTCGACAAACTCCTTTACGTTTGGATTACTAAACCTGCTATAAATATTATCCTCGCTTTCATCCGCAAACGCGGCACGCATTTCTTCCGCATCCTCAAAACAAAAACTACTCGTGAGAAACATTGGAGTCGAATGCTCCATTTCATTGGTGCGTGATGTCTGTGTTCTGATTGCTGCTGTTATCGGATCCATGTGTATAAACCAACTCGTTCGCTGTGGAAGCGCTTTTGTATACTGCCCATATTAGAAGGCAGTGTAAATTGAAGTAAATATTGTGTGCCCGGTTTGGGACACAATAAAAAGAAAGTATGATTGAAAAGACTATAAAATATTTTGCAGGATTGCTTATTGATTGACTCTTACTTCCCAGGTTAAATTTGTTCCGCCTCTTCTCAATGTTTCCGCAACCGAACAGTATTTTTTCATTGACAATTCACAAGCTCTTTCAGCCTTATCTAAGTCAATGGTACCGGCCAGTGAAAAAATTATTTTAACGTTCTCCCACAAGGATGGTTCTTTTCCTTTCTCCCGCTCTCCTTCAACCTTCATGGAAAAACTATCAACGGTTTGACGCTGCTTTTTTAAGATCATAACAATATCAATTGCACTACATCCACCCATACCCATCAGCAGCACCTGCATCGGCCTGATACCATAATTTACACCGCCACTTTCAGGACTGGTATCCATCTGGATGGTATGCCCATTTGCATCAACCGCTTCAAACCCAAAATCACCCTCTTTCCTGCTTAGATTAATTTCTATCATTTGAAATATTTTTACAAATATAATTCCTGCAAGCCTTTACTTTGCATTTTCATGCACACTTATTGAATGAACTTTTTCCATCATCCCCATCAATTTAAACTGGAATGTGGCGGTACTCTTGGCGAACTTACCATTGCCTACACGACGTACGGAACACTCAATAAGGATAAAAACAACGTTGTCTGGATCTGCCATGCACTTACTGCTAATTCGAATGCTGCAGACTGGTGGGATGGCGTAGTTGGCGATGAACATGTGATCGATCCGGCAAAATATTTTATCGTGTGCGCCAACATCATTGGCTCCTGTTATGGCACCACTGGCCCTCTCAGTGTGAACCCCTTAACCAACCAGCCCTATTACGATTTATTCCCGTTGGTTACTATTCGGGATATGGTGAAAGCCCACATCCTTTTACGTGAGCACCTCGGTATTGAAAAGATCTTTTTACTTATGGGAGGAAGCATGGGCGGTTACCAGGCACTCGAGTGGTGTGTGATGGAGAACCACCTTGTTGACAACTTATTTATACTGGCCACTTCGCCAACCGAAAGTGCCTGGGGTATTGCTACACATACTGCCCAGCGTCTTGCGATCGAAGCGGATGGCACCTGGCTACAGCATGTTCCTAATGCCGGAGAAAAAGGACTGAAAGCTGCCCGCGCCATCGGCATGCTCACCTACCGCAATTATGGCATCATGGTAAAACAACAGTCTGATCCTGATCCGGAAAAAACTGATCAATTTAAAGCCTCCGCATACATTTCTTACCAGGGCGAAAAACTTACCAAACGTTTCAATGCATATTCGTACTGGCAGCTAACAAAAAGTATGGATAGCCATCACCTGGCACGTGGCCGTGGAGGTAAACTTGAACCGGTGTTGCAAAACATTCGTCAAAAAACGCTCATCATTGGTATCAGCAGCGACATCCTTTGTCCCCTTGTGGAGCAACAATTTCTGAGCCGGTACCTGCCTTCGGCAACCCTGCTTGAAATTGATTCGGCCTATGGCCACGATGGATTTATGGTAGAGTCAACGATCATTTCGCAACACCTTCAAAATTGGCTGGGAACTCACTCCTAAGAAATCATCCGACAAAGATTTGCTGATTTTATTTGTCCCGGCGGCAGATCATTCCTCAACTTCAGTGGCGTCGCACACTTCAACTTTAGCTCATAACCCGGCACACAAACATTTTCCGGAACTACTTGTCCTTTTTTCTCAGATCGAGGTTTTGAAAATAAAAGAAACGCACCGCATTGATGTTCCGGTATCTATTTCCGGCGGCCAATTGTTGAAACAAATTCATGTAACCAACTTGTAGGTTTGTTTGCTCGGTGAACTGGTATTTTAAGCCGACAAACAACCGGTTCTGATCAAAATAATTATTCACGATCTCCTTACCAAAATTGATGTGGACTTCATCGTTTACAACAAGCGAAACTGTCTTAGGCTGAAGACCTCTTTTGCTCAGCGGGATGTCGTACCAAATATTGTAACGCAGGCGAAAATTAAAATTATTGCCATCAGCCAGCGTAGAGTCATTTTGTAATTTCCTTCGAAAGCGTTCTTCCAGGCGAAACCACTGCATCATCTTGTTCTGACCATGCTTTGTATGCCATTGCACCTGTTGCCAGAGTCGCAACTCCGGCTGTGTGATCTGCCTGTTTCCATCCGGGTAAATACTTACATAAGCCAGGCCCGCCGTTAACTTCGTATTATCCGTAACGTAATACGTCAACCCAAAACGCAAAATGCTTTGTGAGAAATTAGTTGCAAACTTTTCTTTTGTACGGGCATGAAGATCTGCCCACATCCCCCATTTATCACTAAAGCGTGTTTGATTATTGTAAGCAAACCAAAGCTGTTTTAAGTGTTCGGTTCGCTTCGTAGTTTGTGCAGTTGCAACAATTCCGGCATGCAAAAAAATGAGAACAACGAGTAAGAATTTTTTCATAGTATGAAATAATAAGAGGGCCACAAAAATATGCAACCCTCTTATCAATTGAACTTATTCAGCACAGAAGTTTTTCCCCCGTCTATTGATCACCCTTTAGCAAACCATCAACGGTAAGCGCTACATAATACAGTGCACCGATGGTTGGTCCGCCGGCATATTGTATGCGCCTGTTATTTAGAATATTTGTACCGCCTAATTTGATAGTTGTTTTTACTGCAGGTACCCGCAAAGTGATCTGCGCATCGATGTTATTGATCGCGTCGATCTGCCCGGTCACGAGCGGACTTTCCCATAAGAAACTGTCCTGCCATTTCCATACAACATTGAACCCAAGGTTTCTTGTGATCGCCCGGTTCCCGAGTGACAGGTTGGAGGTATATTTTGGTGTGTTAAAACCAGTGATAAACAAATCTGGCGTGCTGTTTCCTTTGATACTATTGTAATTCAGGTTACCGGAGATCGTAAAGGTTTTATAGAAATTATATGTTAGTCCCAGCGATGATCCATAGCTCGTGTATTTGTTTTTCGCATTGGTATAAACCCGGTAACGTTCCTGGCCTTTGCTGGCCGCATTACCGTTGGAAGCCACCGTCGCATCACGGTTACGGTCAACCATAGAAATTACGCCTGCATCGCTGCCAATGGTTTCGCCAATCGGCACATACACCTGCACCTGCCCAAGAAAGCCATCATAAATATTCGCATAGGCGTCAACGTCAATAAAAAGCTTGTTGTCAAACAATACACTTTTATAACCCACTTCGTAAGAGTTGATTCCTTCCGGCCTACCGTCTGGCAGATCTCCCTGCTTTAGTAAAGCGCGGTTAGCCAGGGCAGCCGCATCAGTGTTGCCAGCGAGTTTAACAGCTGCATTAAAGGCTGCTACAGAAGACTGCGTATAACTGTTTTCGCGGTAGCCTAATCCTTCGTTGATCACCGGCAAAATACCTACCCGCTTCACACGTCCGTTGTTAACATACGACAGCGCTTCGAATAAGGCAGGGAATCGGTAGCCTTGTTGAAAGGTTACACGGAAATTGTGTTTTTCATTCACGGTGTAAACAGCCGCGATCCGTGGAGTAAGTTTTGCAGAAAATTCCGGGTTGTAATCTGCCCGCAGCGAACCCCATAATTTTAATCTCTCCTCAAACAACGTCTTCGTCAGCTGTACAAAACCACCAAACTTTTTGTAGTGTATGTTACTGCCAAAACTGCCATCAGCCAGCGGCAAATTCCGCTCTGCGATCGGCCGGTTAAAGTCAACGAAATTATTTCCATCAGGGATCAATTCATACACCCGCGCATCGGTTCCAACCAGCAGGTTGAAATATTTAACCAGTTTTGTAAGGTCGAGCTGACCTTCAATATGATACAGGTTGCTTTTCTGTATCAAGGCCGCTCCCCCGGTAATGGGCGCATTTGGAATGGACCCCGATTTAATATCCCAGTTGTTGATGCGAATGATAGAATCACGAACCGTATTGAAACGTTGTGTGCCTGGAATCACGCGGCTGGCATCGGCCTGCT
>JAURWD010000303.1 GCA_030655145.1 Ferruginibacter sp. | reverse complement strand
TTATTAAGCCCTGTTTTTCTAAATTGTCTTCATCACCCACCAAGCATGGAGAGATCATGGCCATGGGTATTCCGGTGATCACAAACAGCGGTGTTGGTGACGTAAAAGAAATCGTAGAAAAATATGAAGCGGGCTATGTTGTGGATGATTTTACAACCGCGGCCTTGGAAAATGTCATCCGGCAGATCATAAAAAATGAACCCGTAAAAAAAGAACACATTAGGAATGGAGCGAAAGAATTTTACTCGCTTGACCTTGCGCTGGAAAGATATCAATCTGTTTACGAGAAAATATTTAACCGAAAGGAGTCGGTATAACTCACTTTTATTTCTTTCTTCCAACCGTGTGATACCGCGGACTTCCATTGCTGATGACAATTTGTTCTAACCCGCAGTTCTTCATCAAAGTGTCAACTTCCTGCTTCGAGAATCGTTGTTCCAAAGCTGTTCCGAATTTGTCAAGGGAATCATTTCTCACCACAAAAAAAGACTTATTATAATAGCCACTCAAGGGCATTTTCATCGCAAGTTTTTTCAATCCCAGCGCCATGAGTACGCGAACCCATATAATGAAAGGCATATAAACAACCACAGCCAATACATCACACACGAATCTTTTTACGGGGGAAGACAATTTAGAGATCACTTTTCGCAGGGTTTCACTGACATTAAAAAGGCCCTTGAGGAACCAATTCATATTTTCCAGGTTATGGTAGAGATAGCAATAAAAATATCCACCTCTTTTGACTTTCTTCACACAGTCTTGCATTGCCTGTTGCGTATCGGGAATGTGATGCAGCACCCCGATGCTCATCACAAAATCAAAAGTATCATCGTCGAACGGAATATTGTCGGTGCTGGCCATAGTGAGCCGCACATTACCTGTTTTACCGAGAAGTTTGTCCGCAGCAAAAATCGCATTACTGGGGTCTACAGCTTCAATGAAGCCCACCTTAGAACTAAGGAATTTTGTCCATCGGCCGGTTCCGCAACCGATATCAAGAACATACGAATTCTTGTTAATGATAATATTATTTAAAATATCGAAGTATTCATTGGCGCCTTCCGCTATGGTCTCGTCAGAAAAATCATTAAACTTCAACCATTCTTCTCCAAAGGATTTAACTACTTCCGGTTCGATGTTATCACCATCAGTTGAGAAAACTGCAATCTGCCTGTTTTTACCTGCAATAACCTCCAGAGGGGCATGATTGTACGGTGCTTTCATTACTCTTTTTACTGTGCGCAAAAATAAGGGATAGGTTTTATACGTTAATTAATTGGCCGGTTTGTTTGTTATTAAATTTCTTTGAATAATTTTAAAAGATTATCCTTTAAAAAACATCGTCATCAACCTATGGGTGCTCGCTTTCTCGTGATTGGATGTGGCTTTTCGGGCGCAGTATTGGCAAACAAGTTGGTCAACCTCCTCGACTGCAGTATTGACATCTGGGACGAACGCGATCATATGGCTGGGAATTGCCATACAAAGAGAGATGCACAAACCCAGGTAATGGTGCACGAGTATGGTCCGCACATTTTTAATACGGACCGGAAAGATATTTGGGACTTTGTAAATCAATTCGCCACCTTTCACCCTTATGTACACCGGGTAAAGGCAAAATCAGGTGAGCGCATTTTTTCCTTGCCGGTCAATCTTCACACCATTAACCAGTTTTTCAACAAGACCTTTTCGCCGGAAGAAGCGAAAGCTTTTCTCAAAGACATAGCCGATAAAGCGGAAGGAGAGCCAACCAATTTTGAAGAACAGGCACTTCGTTTTATCGGCAAGGATCTTTATGAAGCGCTGTTTTATGGGTACACTAAAAAGCAGTGGGGCTGCGAGCCTTCGGAACTGCCTGCCTCTATTCTAAAGAGGATCCCCGTTCGCTTCAATTATGACGATAATTATCATCCCAGTACTTATTATACCGGCATACCCGAAGAAGGGTACACGCAATTGATAGAGCGCATTATTTCACAAGCCGGTATCAGTGTCTACCTGGGGAAGAAATTTACTCCCGCAACTGATGTCGCCGAGTATGATCATGTCTTTTATACAGGGCCACTGGATGCTTATTTTAATTATAGTTTCGGTCGCCTGGGGTATCGAAGTGTGAGTTTTGAAAAATGCTATGCAGACGGAGACTACCAGGGTACGGCGCAGGTAAATTTTTGTGACCTCGAAGTTCCTTTTACACGGATAACAGAGCACAAACATTTTGCTCCATGGGAAACCCATGAACAAACTATTTATTTCAAAGAATATAGTAAAGAAACCGGGGAGGGGGATCAACCATACTATCCAAAGCGCCTCGCCCGTGATAAGCAATTACTTCAACTGTACCGCGCAGAAGCAGAAAAGCTACAACAACGTTCATTTCTTGGCAGGTTGGCTACCTATCGTTACCTGGATATGCACCATGTAATAGCAGAGGCCATCGATTTCGCCCATTCCTTTGCTAAAGCCACCCAGGACAAACAACGTACTCCGGTCTTTTCAAATATTGAGTCAAACTAGTAGGGGCGGCCAAGGCTCAATTGGTTTCGTACAATTGGGTCAAATTAAAACATTCCATAGTAACATTTTATAAAGGACTTACTTTTCTGTTCCAGAAACACTTGTGTATTTTTCTTCTTGTTGCAATATCCTGTCTCCTGGATTCGTTACTATTATATCCTATCCGTCCCGAATCAAAATGATTTCCTATGGAAAAAACCATTGCACTGGTCGTAACCTATAACCGTTGTGCGCTTTTAAGCCGATGTATTACTGCATTACGCAATCAAACTCACCAGCCTGATGCCATTCTTGTTATTAACAATGGCAGCACAGATAATACAGAGCATTGGCTTCAATCCCAGAAAGATATTTTTTTTATTACCCAGAAGAATGTGGGTTCCGGTGGCGGATTTAACACCGGCATTCAATGGGCATTTAAACACAACTATACCTGGATGTGGTGCATGGATGATGATGGGTATCCAAAAGAAGATGCCCTCGAAAATATTCTTGCCGCCAAAACTGAGCCGCTCTCGCTTCGTAACTGTGCCGTTATAAACATAGCAGATAAAAAATCTTTTGTATGGAAAACCGGCAATTATACTACGATCGATGATGTGGATACAAAACTGATCAAGGGGATCGGTCATCCGTTCAATGGAACTTTATTGCACCGGAATATTGTGGAGCGGGTAGGCTTGCCGAAAGCAAATCTTTTTGTTTGGGGTGATGAGTCAGAGTACTATTGCCGCATTACTAAAACAAACAACATACCTATTTATACAGTTACCGACAGCATACATTATCATCCACCGGCGTTATTTAGTTTTCGGGCCGACTGGGATTTTAAGAACAACTGGAAAATGTATTATTACGTAAGGAACCGTTTTCACATCAATCAATCCAAGTTCAACAATAAAGCTATAGCATTTGCTAACTACTGTTGTTTCCTGGTTGCAGTTGCAGGCATCATCGTCCTATTTCAGAAGACCAATAAAATGGAAAAACTGGGATTTATTGCCTGGCCCGCTCTTGATGCATTGAGCAGGAATTATGAGGCGACACCGCAATCTGTTCTTTCAAAACTCAGGGTGCGTAGCGAACGGAGTACCAATGGAGGTTTTGCATTGATGCGCTATTTATTTCTCGCAAGTATGTTCCCATTCACGCCAATGCGTACACGAAGCAGGGCTATGAATGTATAATTATATTATCTTCTTTAATTAAGGCAGCTTTCTTTAAAAGGATCGCTGCCTTTCTCTTTTTTGCGGTTTCCAGGATGAGTACCATCGCGATCACGTAAAATGGCATACAGGGAATTTTATAGCGCACCAACGTACCAAAGTTTAGGGTGGTGGCACCCACGAAAATTGCGAATAAGACGGAGAAGAAAAAGCAAAACATCACCATTCGGTTACGGACCAGGCTGGTAAAAAAAAGCAAGGGTCCCGCCCGTAAAAAAACATACAAAGTGAACAACATCAGGGTTAAACTTTCCAGGGAAGAAAGCAAGGTGGATAGCTTTTTAGATTCCCATAAGTAGGGCCGGTAAAAAGTTGCAACAATTGCGGCTGGCGCCATGCGTACGAGGCTACTGTTGGTGCCATCAAATTCAACCCCCAATGAGAAAGACGACGCGGCCTGGTCGGCCATATTGATAAAGGCCGTTTGCTGCATCTTTACTGTTTCTGCAAGTTGGTCCAGCGCAAGGTTGCCCAATTCCTGCTGTAATCTGTCAGACACGACAAAAAAGCCCAGCGTTCCAAAAATCAACAGGCCAATGAAGGCAAGCAGTTTTATAAAGGGGCGTTTAATAAGATTTACGTTGACCAACACCAGGTAAAGCAAAAAGAAAGGCAGGTAGGAGATCAGGATATAGGATTTGATGATCCCGATAAAATATACAGCCAGGAACGCGATGATGGCATTGCCGATAATTCGCCGCCGTTTGTAAACCACATTATAAATAGCATAGGTCATCCAGCCAAGCAGGCCTGTACACAAAGGATCTTTCAGGATGCCTGAACTCCAAAAAATAAATGTCGGCAGGTAAAGGATGGCGATCGCCAGTTGTTTGTGAATCCTGGGATACTGCTCGTAAAAGAAGCGATAAAGTTTCCAGACACCACTAAAGGATATCATGGAAAAAATTAGGTTGATGACGAAATAACTGCCAAAGCTTACAAAATATAAAATTGAAACAAGGCGGGTTACCAGGTAATTACTTTCACTTCGAAAATATCCCTGGTTGTTAGGATTGAGCAATAAGGATTGGTCAAAGTCCTGGCCCTGCATAAAGAGCAGGTTGATGTGGTCAAAATTGCCGGCGATGAGTTTGGCAATGTTGACTCCTTCGGCGAAGTACAAGCCAGTAGAGTCATTACCAGGTGAAATTTTAGTGTGGAAAAAAGTAAAAGCTACAGTACCAATTACCTTGAGCCAAAATCCTTGTTTGTAGTATTTTTTTAAGAGCGGGTCGTCTAAGCGCTTTCTTCTCCAGGAGAAAAAAAGGTGAAAAGCCAGTACGTAAAAAGGAAATAATATAAGATCAGTTAACCCCATTATTCATAAATCAAAATACGGTTGGTGAGCAGCCCTGGCATGGGGCAAATTTATCCTAAAATATGGATTGGCCTTCAATTATATGCTGTTAATTTGCTTTAACCAACTATTGTATATGTGCGGAATTGCAGGTTCAATAAACTTCAAGCTTCCTTACCAACAAGTGAAAAAAATCCTTTTGCATCGTGGCCCCGATGAACAGGCCGGGTGGGGGGAAGACAATGTTGACTTTTATCATCTTCGTCTAGCCATACTGGATATAACGAACGGTAAACAACCCATGCACCTCGATGGCCGCTACACCATCATATTCAATGGTGAAATTTATAATCATAACGAGGTAAAGGAACAACTCGGTTTAAAGAGTATAACCTCTTCAGACACAGAAACCCTACTGCTCTTGTATCGTAAGTACGGTATCGAATTTCTGCATTACCTGGATGGTATGTTTGCTTTTGCTCTTTATGATCGCGTTGATAAAGTAATGTTCCTGGCAAGAGACCGGGCAGGTAAAAAACCCTTGTATTATTACAAGGATGAAGAAAAATTAGTTTTTGCCAGCGAGCTCAATTGCCTCAAAGAATTGCTTCCCCTGCAAATTCAAGAGCAAAATTTTTACCAGTACCTGCGCCTTGGATCTTTTTATGGCAGCAATACTCCATACCGGGATGTCACTGAACTTCCAGCCGGAAGCTTCCTGAAAATTAATTGCACCTCTCTTGAAATTGAGCAGCAACGCTGGTGGAATATCAACCAGTTCTACGAACGGTCAAATACAGATACCCTGGAAGAAAGTCTTCATAAAGTGGATACTTTTTTACACCAAAGCATAAAGCGAAGGCTGGAATCCTCCGATCTTGAAGTGGGGAGTTTTTTAAGCGGTGGTATCGATAGCGGACTTGTTACCGCAATTGCAAGTGAATACAATCAATCACTGAAAACTTTCACCGTCTCATTTAAAGGTGAATACGATGAAGCGCCGTTGGCGCGACAAGTCGCACAGAGATATCATACGCATCATACAGAGATAGGGATTGATTTTGATCACCTGAAGGAGGATCTCGAGCAGATTATCAGCAACTATGGTGAACCCTTTTTTGACAGTTCTGCCATCCCAAGTTATTACGTAAGCGCTGCTGCCCGTAAGCATGTAACGGTAATATTGAATGGTGATGGCGCTGATGAATTGTTTGGAGGCTACCGGCGTTATGTGCCCTTTGCGCAGTATGATTTTTTTTCGTCAAATACAGTGGTGAAAAATACAGCCGGTTTGCTACAGAAGCTGCTGCCCGTGTCGTCTAATAAACGCTCGAAGTATAATTATTTATATCGCCTGGCTTCCCTCGCTTCAAAGGAGCAAGTGGGAATATATCTCTCTGCCGGTGTTGACATTCTGGAAGATTCCACGCAACATCTTAAGTTTGGAGCAGGAGATTATTTAAAGGAAATGGAGCAGGATTTTCGTGCTTTATCCGCCCGGGAAATCAGTGGCCTGAAGAAGCTGATGAACATGGACTTTGACGTCACCTTATTTAGTCAGCTATTGGTTAAAATGGACATTGCCAATATGGCCAATTCGTTGGAAGGCCGGAGCCCCTTTTTATGCAAAGAACTGCTGGAATACGTCCCGGAGATGAACGACCAGTTCAAAATAAAAGGAAGCACCACCAAGGTGTTGTTGCGGAAGCTGGCAAAGAAGTATTTGCCACCAGACCTGGTAAACCAGCCTAAAAGAGGGTTTGAGATTCCTCTTAAAAATTGGGTTAACAACGAACTAAAAGAAATGATAGCCGATTACGTAGGTTCTCCCTCGGCTTTTTCAAAAATCTTCATTGATAATGACTTTGTTATTGCCCTCCTGAACAACAAGGTGAAAATTTCTGCTGAAAAGAGGGCAAAGATCCTCTGGACACTTTTGAGCATGGAGATCTGGCATAAAAGGGTGTATCTCAAATAAGCCATTACTCTTCGGGTTAGCCAAATCCTTCCCTCTCTTCCAAATACTTTTGTTAACGTCTTTTCCAAATTTTTTAAACAAAAGCGGGAGACTTTTGTAGTAGAGCCATAATTTCAACGAATGAATATATTTACCATAAAGGACCTGGAAAATTTATCGGGCATCAAGGCCCACACCATCCGGATATGGGAACAACGGTACCAGTTTTTAAAACCTAGTCGAACGGATACGAACATCCGTTATTACAGTAACGATGAACTCAAGAAGATCTTGAACATCGCCTTACTGAACAAATACGGCTTCAAGATCTCGCACATTGGTAAGATGAATGAAGGCGAGGTGCGGGAACGAATTCTCTCGCTCACCCAGGTGCAAGCCCAGCATGAACGCATCGTGAACGAGCTGATCCAGTGCATGGTCGACCTCGACATGGATAAGCTTGAATTAATTCTTGACAACTACATCCAGGCCCGTGGTATTGAGCGGGCCATCACCCAGATCATTTTTCCTTTTATGGAAAAGATCGGCATTCTATGGATCACCAATCACATCAACCCGGCCCAGGAACACCTGGTAACCAACATTGTACGTCAAAAATTGATCGTGGGTATCGAGGGTGTAGCAACTTCTCTTAGGGTCAATAAAACCATTTTATTGTTTTTACCGGAGGGCGAATATCACGAGATTGGTCTCCTGTTCATGTATTACCTGCTCAAAAGCAGGGGTGTCGGCACCATCTATCTTGGGGCAAACGTTCCCTTGAACGACGTCGAATACGTCGTTAATTTAAAAAAGCCTGATTACTTGTATATCCACCTGACCGCCGGGGGACATAACTTTAATTTTAATAAGTTCGTCGACAACATAAATAAGAAATTTTCGCACGTTAAAACTATGATCTCCGGCCAGCTGGCCCATAGTTATGAACAGAAAATTCCGCCGCATGTCACTATAAAGAAAACCTTCACAGAAGTAATGGAATTTGTCTCGGGGCTTTAAAAGCCCCTTTTCCTTGCCCATAATTCCCCACTTTTCTGGCAAAATTGTTGTTTAAGAATTATTATAAATCCTTAAACAAAAAGTTGAAATCTTCAAAACCTTTTGTTTAACTTTATCGTACGTTAATTAAACAAATTGTTTTATGGCCACCATCGATTTCAACCAACTCCTACTTCGGAACACCGAATTTTTGAAACCATTCGCAGTTACACTAACCCGCGACAACGAGGTTGCGAAAGACCTGTTGCAGGAAACCATGTTCCGTGCTTTAGCCAATAAAGAAAAATACAATGTTGGTACGAACATCAAGGCCTGGCTGTATACGATCATGCGGAATATATTCATTAATAACTATCGCCGCAAAGCAAAACAGAATACGATTTTCGACGCTACCCCAAATGAGTTTTTACTAAACTATAACCAGGTTACAACAGCGAATGCTGCTGAAAGTGGGCTTCGTCTAAAAGATATCCAGAAAGCAATTCACGGGCTGCCTGAAATTTTCCGCAATCCATTCATGTTGTATTTTGATGGGTATAAGTATCATGAAATTGCTGATCTATTGACAGAGCCGCTGGGAACTATCAAAAGTCGCATTCACTTTGCCCGTAAGCTTCTAAAAGAACAACTGACCCAGTTCTGATCGTACCAGTCCCACCGTTTCCCGTTCAATATGTTATTTTAGTTACTTGAAAAAAGTTGTGATTATAGGAAGCGGTTTTGCAGGATTGTCTGCTGCTTCATTTATGGCGAAGGCTGGCTGGGATGTGACAGTTTTAGAAAAGCACACCAGCGCTGGCGGTCGTGCAAGGCAACTAAAAGAGGCTGGCTTTACTTTCGATATGGGGCCAAGCTGGTATTGGATGCCCGATGTTTTTGAACGATTTTTTAATTGTTTCGGTAGAAAGGTCTCAGATTTTTACGCTTTAGAACGCCTCGATCCTTCCTATCGTGTTTACTGGACCGACGAACAAATGGATATCCCGGCCGACTACAATAGCCTTCGGAATCTTTTCGAGAAAACCTGTCCTGGAAGTGCGGCTCAGCTAGATAAATTCATGGAAGAAGCCGCGTTTAAATATGATGTCGGCATCAACCGGCTTGTACACAAACCCGGGCAGTCGCTCACGGAATTTGCAGATTGGGACTTCGTAAAAGGCATTTTCAAGCTGGATGTTTTTACATCTATCAGGAAACATATCCGACGTCATTTTAAAGATCCTAAACTTCAACAATTATTAGAGTTTCCTGTTTTATTTCTTGGTGCCTTGCCGCAGGATACCCCGGCCCTGTATAGTTTGATGAACTATGCCGACATCAAGTTAGGGACCTGGTACCCACAAGGCGGAATGCATCGCATCGTTGAGGGAATGGTAGCAGTTGCTAAAGACCTGGGAGTAAAATTGATCTTTAACCAGGATGTGCAATCAGTGAAAATTTCAGGTAAGAAGATCAGCGCTGTAGAGGCAACTTCTATTGGAGCCCAGGGTGCCACGAACAATATTTACGAAGCGGATGTTGTGATCGGCGGGGCTGATTATCATTTCATAGAGACTGAATTACTGCCGGTTAAGTTCCGGTCTTATTCAGCCAATTACTGGGACAAACGCGTACTTGCTCCAAGTAGCTTGTTGTTTTACGTTGGAATTGATAAAAAGATTCCTGGCCTCCAACACCACAGTTTGTTCTTTGATGTCGATTTTGAAAAGCATGGTGCGGAAATTTATACCGATCCGGCCTGGCCGGTAAATCCATTGTTCTACGTGAGTGCTACTTCAGTAACAGATCAGTCGGTGGCGCCAATAGGTTGTGAAAACCTGTTTTTCCTGGTTCCGGTGGCAGCTGGATTAACCGGTGACACGGAGGAATTGCGGGAGCGATATTTTTTGCAAATCGTTGACCGCTTTGAAAAACGAATCGGCCAATCCATTCGGGACAATATCGTCTACAAAAGATCTTACGCCATCAGTGATTTCAAAAAAGATTATAACTCTTTTAAAGGAAATGCCTATGGTCTTGCGAACACTTTGCTGCAAACAGCTGTTTTAAAACCGTCTATCCGCAGTAAAAAATTGACTAACTTATTTTATACCGGGCAGCTAACGGTCCCTGGGCCCGGCGTTCCGCCGAGCTTGGTCAGCGGCGAGGTGGTGGCGAAAGAAGTAAACAGGTATTTCGGATGATGAGCAGGCTGACCCACGGATGATCCGGAGGGCGCAACAACAACACTTATGATCACTCTATGATTAAATTGTTTCACGAATTAAGCCAGGAATGTAGCAAGGCTACTACGGAGAAGTACAGCACTTCTTTTAGTAGCGCCATTCGCCTGCTACACCCTGAACTGCGCGAGCCTGTATTTAACATCTATGGGTTTGTACGTTTTGCCGATGAGATCGTTGACACGTTTCACGAGTACAATAAAACTGAACTGCTCGAAGAATTTAAAAAAGAAACCTTCGCTGCAATTTATCGCGGCATTAGTCTCAATCCCATCCTCCATAGTTTTCAATTGACGGTAAATAAGTACCAGGTAGCTCCCGACCTGATCCAGGCCTTTTTCAAAAGTATGGAAATGGATCTCAGGAATACAGCTTATAACAGTGACGGGTATGCGGAGTATATTTATGGAAGTGCTGAAGTTGTTGGCCTGATGTGTCTTTACGTTTTTTGCGAAGGTAATCCCAGGCAATACGAGCAGTTGAAGCCGGCCGCTCAATCCTTGGGCGCTGCTTTTCAAAAGGTGAATTTTTTACGCGACGTGAAGGCTGACTATGAAGAGTTGAACCGTACATATTTCCCGGAAGTTGACTTCAAAAATTTTACTCCCTCCATGAAGCAACAGATAGAACATGATATTGCAGAGGATTTTAAAGACGCGTACGAGGGGATTTTGAACCTGCCGGTAAAGGCCCGCTTTGGTGTGTACGTGGCCTATAAGTATTACCTCACACTGTTCAGGAAAATCAAAAAGACAAAGTCCTGCAATATCTTAGCAAAACGGATCCGCATTCCAAATTATGGGAAAGCGTTTATCCTGGCGAAGGCAGGCGTTCGCCGCCAATTGAATATTTTATAAATGAGCAACATGGATGTGATTTTAGTGGATGAAACGGATCGGCCAATTGGCACGATGGAAAAGATGGAAGTTCATCAAAAAGCCCTGCTGCACAGGGCTTTCAGCATTTTTATTTTTAATGAAGCGGGTGAAATGTTGTTACAGCAACGGGCCGCGGGGAAATACCACAGTGCCGGGTTGTGGACAAATGCCTGTTGCAGTCATCCAGCGCCCGGAACAGATACGAAACAAGCGGCGGCTCAGCGATTACAGGAAGAGTTGGGTTTCAACACTCACCTCGAGGAAACTTTTAATTTTATTTACAAAGCTCCGTTTGATAATGGCCTTACCGAATATGAATTTGACCACGTCTTTACCGGAACCTACAATGGTGCTATTATACCCGACCCGGGCGAGGTCAGCGCGTATGTTTACCTGCCGGTCGCTGAGATAGCGCAACGAGTGGAAAGCCATCCCGATGAGTATACTGCCTGGTTCAAGATCGCTTTTCCAAAGGTGATGGAATACCTTTCTTCACCCGTTTCACGCGGATAAGTTTCCCGCATATGAATGGTTCTTCTTAACATTGAGGCATGCACCAGCAAAATGCAATTGTAATTGGAAGTGGCGTAGCCGGGCTTGCAGTGGCTATTCGCCTCGCATCACAAGGCTACCAGGTAAGCGTGTACGAGAAAAATTTATTCCCCGGGGGCAAACTCCATTCATTTGAAAAAGATGGCTTTCATTTCGATGCCGGTCCTTCCTTATTCACCCAGCCCCAGAATATTGTGGACCTTTTTGCTGACGCAGGAGAGCGGCTGGAAGAATATCTTACCTGGGAACCCGTGCCACTTTCGTGCAGGTATTTTTTTGAGAATGGAAAACAACTCGATGCGTTTACCGATGCCGGGAAGCTTGCGGAAGAAATGCACCATCAACTAGGCGAAGACGCAGCAACCGTAATCAGTTATTTAAATCAGTCAGAAAAATTGTACGAACATGTTGGGAAAGTTTTTCTAAATCATTCGCTGCATAAAAAAAATACCTGGTTGCATCCACGGGTGACAAAGGCACTTTCCACTGTGCAGTACCCGCATCTTTTTTCCACCCTTCATAAGTATAACGCTACCCGGTTTCGTACGCCCGAAGCCGTCCAGTTTTTCGACAGGTTTGCAACCTATAATGGAAGCGATCCCTACCAGGCCCCGGCTATGCTCAGCCTCATACCACATCTTGAAATAAATGAGGGTACGTTCTATCCCCACGGCGGTATGGTTAGCATCACCGAAGCGCTTTATAAACTGGCGCAAAAGAAAGGAGTGCAGTTTCATTTCAATCAGCCCATTGAGCGGATACTTTACCATGAATCAAAAGTTCGTGGGGTCGTTGTAGGTAGTGAGAATATTCCGGCGTCGATCGTCGTGAGCAATGCTGATGTTTATTTTACTTACAAACATCTTTTGAAAGATGATACCCTGGCTGCAAAAGTCCTCAGGCAGGAGCGCAGCAGCAGCGCTGTTATTTTTTATTGGGGCATGCGTAAAAGCTTTCCGCGCCTGCACCTTCACAACTTGTTTTTTGGAAAAAATTATGAACAGGAGTTCGACCATATTTTTAAAAAGGGTAGTGTCACTGATGATCCCACGATCTATATCAATATCACCTCAAAACTTGAAGTGGCGATGGCGCCGGCCGGTAAAGAAAATTGGTTTGTGATGATAAATGTGCCGGCGAATAACGGCCAGGATTGGCACAGGCTTAAAACCGAATTACGCGAGGCGGTTATTCAAAAACTGTCACGCATGTTAGCTGAAGACATTGCTCCGCAGATCGAAACGGAACTGACACTTGACCCGGTCAGCATCGAAGCACAATCAGCCTCGTTCATGGGCTCACTCTACGGCACAAGTTCTAATTCAAAAATGGCCGCCTTTATGCGCCAGGCCAACGAAAGCAAGCAGGTGAAAGGGCTGTATTTTTGCGGCGGCAGTGTGCACCCCGGCGGGGGCATTCCGCTTTGTCTTAAAAGTGCAGCCATCGTAAGCGACCTGGTTAAAGCAGCGAAACAATCAAACCATTGAAACAACTATCAAAATTCCAGGTGGCAACCGCCATCGCAATCTTTTTTCACCTGGTCGGCCTGGTCGGAATTTTATTTCTTGACAAGGAATTTTTCATCAGCGCCACTCCGCTCAACCTGCTGCTCTCTTTTGCTTTACTGGTTTGGACGCAACAGGGAAAAAATTCGTACTTCTTTGCTTTCCTGGCCCTGGTTTTTTGCATTGGCTTCGCGGTAGAAGCGATCGGGGTAAACACGGGGCAATTGTTTGGCGACTATTCTTATGGAACGGTACTCGGGCCGAAGTGGCAACACGCTCCGCTCGTTATTGGTATAAATTGGATCATCGTCATCTGCTGTTGCGGGATTACCACGCATACAATGATCACTCAAGCGGCGGCTAACCTTCCAACTGGCACAGGTGGAAAGATCAGCGGACTTCGAGCGCTTTCTGTCATTGTCGATGGCGCTACACTTGCGGTAATTTTTGATTGGCTGATGGAGCCTGTGGCTGTAAAGCTTGGCTTCTGGACCTGGCATTCAGGTGCCGGCATCCCCACCTATAATTATTTTTGTTGGTTCATCATCAGTGCAGTCTTACTTACGTTGTTTCATTTTGCGCGCTTCAGTAAGCCCAACAAATTTGCCATAAATTTGTTACTGATTCAAAGCATGTTCTTCCTTATTTTAAGAACGTTCTTGCCTTAATCATTTGAACTTTTTTACTATGACCGCGTGGCTTTTTATTTTGATCGCGTTGATCACTTTTATCTTGATGGAAGGGGTTACCTGGTTAACCCATCGCTTTGTCATGCACGGGTTTCTCTGGTCGCTTCATGAAGATCATCACAAAAAAGGTCCCGGATTTTTCGAAAAAAATGATGCCTTCTTTCTCATTTTTGCCATACCCAGTTGGCTTTGCATTATGCTTGGTTTACAATTCCAGGTGTATTGGATCGCAGCCGTAGGTACCGGAATCACGATGTATGGCGCAGCCTATTTTCTTGTGCATGAGGTCATCATTCACCAACGCTTTAAATTTTTTACCCGCAGCGATAATACCTACGTTCGAACCATTCGCTGGGCTCACAAAATGCACCACAAACACCTGGAAAAACATGAAGGCGAAAGTTTTGGAATGTTATATGTCGCGAAAAAATACTGGCAAAAAGTTCGAGAAGATAAAATTCGAAACCAGGCTCGCGCTATCATGAATTCCAGGTTTTAATGGACCCGAGCTCAAATCTATTTACGCCATTGTTGCGTCGCCCTCTTGTACGGCATACCTTTAATCAGCGGTTTACTATCTACTAATAGAAGCTCTCCCTTATTTTATTTCATGAATGCTCACTACACTTATTTCCTGGTCCTGGCTGCTGCTCTTGCGGGACCGTTAGCATTGAGCTTCGATAAAAAGGTTGCCTTTTATAAATCCTGGAAATATGTGTTTCCCGCGATGATCATTCCTGCAATACTTTACATCGGTTGGGATATTTTCTTCACTTCAGTTGGTGTCTGGAGTTTTAATGAAAACTATATCACTGGGTTTCACCTGGTAAACCTGCCCATTGAAGAGATGCTCTTTTTCTTTGTTGTTCCTTACTGCTGTCTTTTTATTTACGCCTGCATTCAAACCTATTTTCCCAAACTTCAACCAGGCAGTTTTACGAAAGCATCCTGGTGGGTTTTAGCAGTTTCACTGGTTGGGATAGGCATCTTCTTTTACCAACGGTATTATACAAGTTGGGCCTTCTTCTTTTGTGGACTATTCATGGTTACAATTAGTGCAGCCCCTAAATGGTTTCCCGGCCTTAACCGTACCGCTTTCTTTGTTTCTTACCTGCTGATACTGATCCCTTTCTTGTTTGTCAATGGCGTTCTAACTTCCCTTCCCGTCGTTCTATATAATGATGCGGAAAACCTCGGTATACGGATCTATACCATTCCGTTTGAAGACGTTTTCTACGGTATGCTGCTCATATTAATGAATGTTACTATCTATGAGCGTCTGAAGGTTGCCTCTCCTAAATAAACATTCTCCTCCAAGGATTCTTGTCAAAATTTTTTATCCACTTTAACGCGTTGATTGGATTGTTAAACTAAAATATTTAGTAAATTTATGCTAAATTAATTGGTACAGTACAAAATTCGCTTTTATGAATCAACCCGTAGCAATCAAGTCGTCAGCACATAAGATCAAGTCCCGTGACTTAAGCAATACCATGGTTGGATATAAGATCAATGAATACCAATTGGTTTTAAGTCCGGGTGAAGCGTTGCGTTCAAAAATTCAATTAGCTAAACAGCATTTTGCTGATTCCTATCACAGCTCGAATGCCTTGTATAGTAAGCCACATATCGGGCTGGTAAATTTTGTGCAATACCAGATGATGGAAAGTAAATTGCTTTCACGGTTACAAACCACCGCTATGGGCCTGGCACCGATAAAAGTTGAAATGAAAGATTATGGGAGTTTTCCCGCGCACACGATCTATGTAAACATTACCAGCAAACTACAGGTGCAGCACCTCGTTAAAACCATTCGCTCCGATGCACAACGCCTGATGAAATTGAACGAGGAGAATAAGCCGTATTTCATTTTGGAACCCTACATAACCATTGCCCGGAAACTCGACGCACAACAGTTCGAAAAAGGTTGGTTAGAATATAGCAACCTTCATTTTACGGGTCGTTTCATTGCCGATGCTATGTTGCTTCTAAAGCGGCCTGTAGGAGAAACAAAATATGAAATTGTTCAACGGCTCGAATTTAAAAATATGCCTGTGACGACAACGCAAGGTGATTTGTTTGGAATATAGATTATGGATAATCTGGCGGAGGAAATTTTCAGGATTTGTTGGTACAGCAGCAACCATCACCAGCAAAGCATAAGCGAATACCGTCGGATAAATTGATAAATAATAGGTGGATGCTCTTACGGACACAAACATCATAAAGCAAGCGGCACTATGGGAGAAAAATTAACGCAGGATCATCACAAGGTGAAATCATCGACAATCCTTAAGAGTGGATCCGGTGATGCAGAAGAAGAGCAGGCTGCCCGCTACCAGCATGGAAGAGGTGCACAGTTCAACACAAAAAACCGCTTTAAAAAAGATGAAATAACAAGAGAGCATATTGAGGGAGTAGATGATTGGGAAGAAGGGAATATGCCGACGCAATACCTGGAACAACAATCAAAAACCATCGTCAATAAAGTAGAGAGTAAAGATGTGGGGATGAGTTACAGCATGAATCCTTATGCTGGTTGTGAGCATGGCTGTATCTATTGCTATGCCCGCAATTCGCATGAATATTGGGGATACAGCGCCGGCCTGGATTTTGAACAAAAGATCATCGTCAAAAAAAATGCACCCCAGCTGCTCCGAAAGTTTTTGATGCTTAACAGTTACGAGTGCACGCCGATCATGCTCAGTGGTAACACAGATTGTTACCAGCCGGCCGAACAAAAATTTCGCCTCACACGGGGCCTGTTGGAAGTATGCAATGAGTTCAACCAACCCGTAGGCATTCTGACGAAAAATTCCTGGATCATCCGCGATAAAGACATACTGCAGGAGATGGCTAAAAAGGATATTGTTTCCGCCATGGTTTCCATCACGTCCTTCAATGAAGACCTTCGGCGGATGATGGAACCAAGAACCACCACGGCTAAACAAAAATTAAAAGTGATCGAAGAATTAAGTAAGGCTGGTGTGCGCATGGGGGTTATGATGGGGCCAATGATTCCCGGGTTAAACGAGCACGAAATGCAACGGATCATGAAAGCAGCGGCGGACGCGGGCGCAAGTTTTACCGCCTACACTTTTATTAGGTTAAATGGTGCCATCAAATTATTGTTTCATGATTGGTTGTATAAAAATTTTCCAAACCATGCGGATAAGGTCTGGCACCTGATAGAACAAAGTCACGATGGAAAAGTGAATGACTCACGCTGGGGTGTACGTATGCGGGGCGAAGGTGCCATTGCGCAAATGGTGGCCCAGCAATACAGTAAATATGGCAAGTTATATAACCTCAACGCTGAACGCTGGGATCTTGATTGCTCGCAGTTTAAACGTCCCGGTGCGCAGGGAAGATTATTTTAAAATTATTAAAATCATACGCTATGAACTCTATCACAAAAGAATACCTGGTGGAAATCATTTTCAAGAAGATCAGTGATTCAATTGACATTCATCGCATGTCAAAGCGCCACCTGTTTAATTACCAGCCCTGCTCTTTGCCAACTGATGACGAAGTGATGGATTTCATTATTTCTATTCCATTCTTTGATGATAAACTGAAAGATTTTTTGATTGGCAACCTGGGTGAAACCACGGTCATAGTCAGCCAGAACTGGGAAAATGAATTTATCATTAAAACCAGGATGTGGACCGAAAGTGTTGAGTGGCTTCATGGTAATGATAACTTCCTGAAAACAACTTTTTCAAATAACATTTCTAGGGAGCGCACGTATCTCGGCCTTCCTTATTAGACCTAATTAGTATTGTATGAGTGATCGTATCCTGGAAAAATTGTCCATACTCGCAGACGCCGCAAAATATGATGTCAGCTGTTCGAGTAGTGGCAGTAACCGCAAGAATGATAACAAAGGTTTGGGTAATACCGGCAATGGAATTTGTCATGCCTATACCGAGGATGGACGTTGTGTGTCGTTGCTAAAGATCCTGCTGACAAATGTGTGCATTTTTGATTGTGCATATTGTGTCAGTAGGAAAAGCAACGATATTAAGCGTGCCGGGTTCACGGTGCAGGAAGTGGTAGACCTTACCATTAATTTTTATCGCCGTAATTACATAGAAGGATTATTCCTTAGCTCCGGGATTTTTAAGGATGCAGATTACACCATGGAGCGACTGGTACTGGTTGCGAAAAAACTGCGTACCGAACATAAGTTCAATGGCTACATACATTTGAAAACCATCCCCGGTGCAAGTGAAGAAATTATCAATGAAGCTGCATTATGGGCTGACCGCTTAAGCATCAACGTGGAGATGCCGACGGAAAAAAGTTTGGCTTTGCTTGCGCCCGACAAAAAGAGATCAGACATGCTTCGCCCGATGGAATATTTAAAAACTGCCATCATCGCTAACCGGGAAGAAAAAAAATTATTTAAAAAGGCGCCCATGTTTGCACCTGCTGGTCAAAGCACCCAAATGGTGATTGGCGCCACGCCGGAAACGGACCTTGAAATTCTTTACCTCGCGAATGGCTTTTACAAAAAAATGAATATGCGCCGGGTTTATTATTCCGGTTATGTGCCCATCAGTAACGACAATCGGTTGCCCGCGATCGGAACACCCGTGCCAATGATCCGCGAAAATCGCCTGTACCAGGCAGATTGGCTGTTGCGATTTTATGATTTTAAAGTACAGGAAATTGTCGATGCTGAAAACCCTTTGCTCGACACTGACATTGATCCTAAACTAAGCTGGGCCTTGCGCAACCTTCACCTGTTCCCGGTCGATGTAAATACTGCCGATTATAAATTGCTGATGCGAGTTCCCGGAATCGGTGTACAAAGTGCGAAGAAAATTTACGCGGCACGAAAGTTCCGCCGCTTAAACAGTGAGCATTTAAAAAAGATCGGGATCTCATTTCGCACCGCGAAATATTTTCTTTCCATCAATACAGAATTTGAAAGAAAAGATTTGTTACCTGGGCAAATCAAACAATTGATCTTAACCGAAGGCAACAGCAAATACAAAGCAAACTTCTCACCCCAGATAAAACTATTTTAATGGACATCGTGACTTATGATGGATCAATGGAAGGGTTGCTCAGCGCGGTATTCGAAGTGTACGAATATAAAATTCCTGATCCCGTGATTTGTGTAAGATCGGCCGCCAATGGAAGTCTTTTCGGACAGTTTCACGAAGTGCATTCGAATACAGAAAAAACAAACCGCGTTTATAAAAAGTTAAGCGAAAGATTGTCTAAAACTTCTATGCTGCAGGTTTACTCCACCTTCTTATCTGGACTGCCCGGTATGGAAAATATATTGCTGCGGTACATACAGTATGTACTTGCATCAAAGCAATCGGTGGAGTATGATTATAGTCACCCAGATGTTTTATTTGTGCAGCAAACAAGCAAGAAAGTGCACCGGGAAAAGCACCGGATGGAAGCATTTATTCGTTTCCAGGTTACGCAAGATCAATTGTACTACGCCATCATTCAGCCCGATTTTAATGTACTTCCCCTTATCAATAATCATTTCAGAAAACGCTACGCTGATCAGCGCTGGCTTATCTATGATAGTCATAGAAAGTATGGATTGTATTACGACCTCGAGACCGTTACAGAGATCGAAATGAACTTCGATATTGATGTAAAGCATACCAAATCTGTTGCAACGCTTAATGACACAAATGAAGAACTTTATCAAAAGCTTTGGCAGCAATATTTTAGTAGTGTGAATATCGCGGCGCGAAAAAATATGAAGCTGCACATTCAGCACATGCCCAAACGATACTGGCGTTTTCTTACAGAAAAGCAGGTACAGTTTAACGAAGAATTTTAACCCCGCGACCTTTAAGAGAAATATTTTTCTTCTCCGTATGTAATTCCCTGAACCTGGTCATCCATGAGCAAAGCATGCTTATGAAAATGATCCTTACATTACTCGCGATTCATTTTTCTCTTTTTTCTTTTTCGCAGCGAAACAACCAGGTGTTTGACCAGTCCATGAAACTGGTCACTTGTAATATCGACATCAGGGCCAATCTTATTTCAGCCTCCACCTTTTTAGAGTTGGAATTTTATAATCCCAACGATCGTGAAATTGAGGGCAGAAAATTATTTACCCTCGCACCGGGCCAGTTGATCACCGCCTTCCAATTAATGCTTAATGGCAAGTATCGCCAAGGTACCATCGAAGAAAAATGGAAGGCTACCAACGTGTACAACACCATCGTCGGAAAAAGAGTCGATCCCGCCATCATCAGGTGGGAATATGGAAGTACTTATAGTTTGCACATCTACCCGATCGCACCAAGGTCAACCCGAAGCGTTACTATCACCTTGCATGAAATTTTGCCGGTAAAAATCGATTCGGTAAAATATCACTTACCAGCTTTTACAAATGACTCTTGCCGGAACTATGCTTTAAGTATAGGGATCGATGATCCAAAGTTTGACCTTAGAGTGATCGGGCCAGGCGCTCAAAACACATTTAAGAAAACAGCGAACGTCCAGGAGCTACACATTGTAGGTGAAAATTATCCTCCTGCACCGATTGCATTCTCGATGATTTTAAACCAACCGACCGTTGGCATTACACAGGATGAAAAGTCGTCAATATTTTTTGCAGTGCGACATCACACGACTGCTCCGGCAAAAACGTCGTTTGAGCCATCTTCCCTTGACGTGTATTGGGATATATCTAAATCCGGGCAGGAGCGTAACCGGGAAAAGGAAGTAAAGTTTTTGCAACAGCTGGTGCGTCATCATCAAATTAAGCGGATCAAGATATGCACTTTCAATTCCAGGATAATAGAAACCAGGACATTTTGGTTGTCTACTGCAGGTAGTTCCTGGCAAGAGTTCCTGCGAGATCAAACCTACACCGGCGCTACCCAATTGAGCTGCATCAACCTAGCGGCTTCCACTGCTGATGCCGTGCTCATCTTCTCGGATGGGATCAACAGCGTTGGTCGAAAAATGCCGAAGGTTGAAAAGAAATCAGTGTATTGTATAACCAGTTCCCCGGCACGTAACAAGGAAAATCTTTTGGCAATAACTAATGGCACTGGCGGTAAGTTTATTGATCTTTCGACAACCAAACTTGTTGATGCAGTTGCTGAAATGGACAATACGCAGGAATGGCTGTTGAATGTGAAAGCGGGAGGCAGGGAAGGCCTAATAAAGCAGGTTTTGCCGCTACCCATTACGCCATACATGTTTATCACCGGTACGGTACGGGCGGAAACAGACACAGTCTTCCTGCAGTTTGGAAGTGGAAGAAATATATCGAGGATAGACACCATTTTGTTGCGTGCTTTCAGTTCGAATGATTCGGCACATCAACGGGTTAAAATGCTGGATGACTACGCGGACCTAAAAGCGCAAGGAAACTGGGAGGATATCCTCGAATTCGGATTAAAAGAAAAAATTGTTTCGTCGAGTACCGCATTCCTCGTTCTGGAAAAGGCAAGCGATTATGTAAAGTACAATATTGCGCCCCCGGCCGACCTCGAGGAGGAATGCCGGCAAATGAATTATGTGCGTCGGGATACCCGCTGGGAAAGAAGACAGCAAGTGCAGCAATCAAGGTTCGAAGTGCTCAGCCAGGTAGTAAATGCATATAACCTGGAGCAACGTAGCCTGGATCCTACAGCCCCACAGATTTTACTCGATCCACAATCTTTCCATCGATCAATCGGTAACACCGAGGGTGCTACTGAACAACATCTTGCACCTGCGCCCGATTTCGCTGGGAAAACTCCGGGAATTGTTATTCGAAGTACAAATTCTCTTTCCGAGGTGGTGGTTGTTGGCTACGCCACCAGTCTACGTGCCAATATGACGGGAGCTGTTACAATTGTGCCGGGAACACAGCTTTTGCCCGGGTTGAACGTTGAGCAATCGTTGCAGGGAAGAGTTGCGGGACTGAATGTGACCGGCACAAACTTCGCTCCCGGGGCTGCAGCATCAGTAACGATCAGGGGTAGCTCCACATTGCGTGGTAACAGTAGCCCTTTATTTGTTATTGACGGAGTTCCGGTGGCGGGCGATATTAGTCAGCTGGTACATCCGTCAGAGGTTAGAGACATTGTTGTGCTCAAGGATATACAGGCTGCAGCTCTTTACGGTACAAGGGCTTCAAATGGAGCAATCGTAATAAATACGAGAAAGGGCTATTTCAATCGGTACAATTACAATTATGATAATCGGAAATACCGGCTCGCGGATATGCCCCATGTGGCCTATATCAGCGAATGGAATGAAAGTCTCCGCGGTGAAAAATGGCTAAAATACCAGGAACTGCAGGCTGTGCATGGCCATAGCGCCGGCTTTTATCTCGACATGGCGGCGGCGTTTCATAAGATAGGCCACAAACCACAAGCCATGGAGATATTGCAGGATGCCCTGGAAGTTGGCCGCGGGAGTTTGAACACCAGCTTTTTAGTTGCAGTTACCCTGGAGACCTGGGGACAATTTTCAGAAGCTATCGAGATCTACGAGAGTTTGATTGATCAGTATCCAAACTTAATCTGGCTGCAGCGAAGCCTGGCCTGGGCAAATTACCAGCTTGGGTGCAGGAAGGAGGCGATAAATATCCTGTTTGCTGCGTTAACAAAAGATGTGGGCAAGCATGAGGGAGAAAATCTTGCTATAAAAGTCCTCATCTTGAAAGAGATCAACTTGATCCGAAGTCTCCATCCTGCAGAGATCAATACTTCCCTCATCCCTGCAGAGCTGTTGCAAAAGGTCAACATGGATCTCAGGATAGTGGTTGACGGAAACTCGCAACTGAATGAAATGAGTGTTCGGGAACCTGGTAAGGCAGCCACTGCGCAAAGTGCAACGAAAAAAGACGGGCTCATCAATGGGTATCGTAGCCAGGGGTGGCAAACGCTGGAGTTCGCCTGTATCAAACCCGTTCCGGGGAAATACCGGGTTAGCACAAAGTATTACAATTATGGGTCAGAAGATCCTGCGATGTTACGGGTTGTTTATTTTAAAGAGAAAAATGGGAGCCTGCAATTGGTCACTGAACAGGTGATGATGGAGAATCAAATTGGCGAAATTGAAATTGCAGAGACGAGTTGGTGATTCGTAACATTATCCAACTCATATTTTCCAAATAACTCAGGTGCTTTTCGTAGGCACTGAACTTACAACCACACAATGCTACAAGTGAGGCTGGCCGTGAAAATGAGCATGAATTCAATAATTTTCATAAATGGTTAAACAGAACATAATATAACAGTCAATTATACGTTTTGTCAGGTACACGGGGAAAGTTTTCCTCACTGGCTTGTTGGTTTTCCAATCAACTAACGAGTTAAATATCCAATCTATGACTATCAAACTGCTGATTGTTTCCCTTTTTTGCCCGGTCGCCGGTTGCTTTGCTCAAAGCATTACTCCCGCTGTGCTCAATGCTGCAGGTGGGTTTTCAAAGCGAGATATTGTTCAACTGGAATGGAGCATTGGCGAGTTGGCACTTGTTCAACAAATGGACGCCCGCCAGGCAAACACCATCGTCACCAATGGATTTTTACAACCGTACCTGGTTAATCCCGGTAACGCGTCGATTATTTCCGTTTTCGAACCGAACGAGGTTACAATTTTTCCAAACCCTGCAACCAGTTTTGTGGAGGTTGATTTTTTTACAAGACAGAAAGGAGACCTA
>JAURWD010000277.1 GCA_030655145.1 Ferruginibacter sp. | reverse complement strand
GGCAAAACGGAAGAGTTGATTCGGAGATTAAAGCGGGTGAAAATCGCCAACCTAAAGGCAGAAATCTTTAAGCCTGCAATGGATACCCGATATGATGAGGTGAAGATTGTGAGTCATGATACCAATTACATTCAAAGCACGCCGGTTGATAGTTCACAGAGCATTTTATTATTAGCACAGGACGCCGATGTGGTAGGAATTGATGAAGCCCAGTTCTTTGACGCTGAAATTGCTAACGTGTGTGAACAGCTTGCAGTAAGAGGAATTAGGGTTATTGTTGCCGGACTTGATATGGATTATACAGGTAAGCCCTTTGGACAAATGCCAAACCTGCTGGCCATTGCCGATTACATTACCAAGTTGCATGCGATCTGTGTTAAATGCGGCAACATTGCCAACATCAGTTATCGCAAAGCCGCAACGGCCGGCCAGGTATTGCTCGGCGAAAAAGATTTGTATGAACCGCGGTGCCGCTACTGCATACAGGATGAAAAAGTAAAAACTATAGCGAATACCCTGTTCTAATGTTTCTGCTGCCAGGCCAGTTTTACACGCGTTAATTGGTACCAACCAACTACATGATCAAAACCATTTTTGCTTTACTAAAGAAAGACCTGTTGCTCGAACTAAGGCAACAGCATAGTTTCTATGGCATTCTCCTCTATGTAGCCTCCACCATTTTTGTGTTGTCACTCTCCATCCCTCAAAATCCTGAAGGCGCGGTTTGGAATGGTTTATTCTGGATTGTCCAGATCTTTGTTTGTGTGAACGCAGTTGCCAAAAGCTTCCTGCAGGAAAGTCGCGGTCGCATGTTATACTTTTATTCCATTGCGGGGGCGAAGGAATTTATCATTGCCAAACTCATTTACAACACCATCCTGATGCTGGTCATGTGCCTGCTCAGTCTCGGGTTATTTTTTGTGCTGTTGAAGAACCCACTTGTTCATACTCCCCGGTTCATTGGAATTGTTTGTGTAGGTGGCATCAGCATAAGCCTGGTTTTTACCCTGCTGGCTGCCATCGCCGCCAAAGCCCAACAAAACGCAGCGTTAATGGCCATACTTGGGTTTCCCTTAATTATCCCACAATTACTGTTGTTAGTGAAGCTTTCTAAATCCGCCTTTGGTGAAATATTCCGCGAAGGCGCCCTTCTCCAGCTTTCCTTATTGATCGTTGGCCTTGATGTAATGGTCATTGCCCTATCTATCATCTTATTTCCCTTCCTTTGGAAAGATTAGCCGGTTTTCGTCCGCTTATTTAAACCGAGATACTGCAGATCAACAGGTCAGATTTTACAGACTGATGAATATCTTTCCCCTAATTTTGCATCCAATATTTGAATCAAAATGCGTAAGAACTGGTGGAAAATATTAGCTGGCGTACTATTGGTGTACACGTTTACGGCCGGCTTACTGATCAAGGTTCCTAGTCTCGGGAATCTAAAAGAGACCATCCGTAACATGTTTTTTCATGTACCTATGTGGTTTAGTCAAATCATTTTACTTACTACCGCCCTCGTGTACTCGATCAAATATTTACGCAAGCCTGACCTCAGATTTGACATATACGCCGAGGCTTTCACAAAGACCGGTATCCTGATGGGCATCCTCGGTTTGGTGACCGGTGCCATTTGGGCCACCTATGCCTGGGGCGAACCCTGGAGTAATGATCCGAAACAAATTGGTGTCGCCATCGCCTTGCTGATCTATTTTGCTTACCTGGTGTTACGCAATGCCATCCCCGATATCGATAAGCGGGCACGCGTAAGCGCTGTATACAATATTTTCGCTTACTTTATTTACCTGCCGCTGATCATGATCCTGCCCCGCATGGTAGAGTCTCTTCACCCCGGTGGGAAAGGTGTTGAAGGTAATCCTGCCTTAAATGGCTCAGACCTTGATCCGATGATGAGAATTGTTTTTTGGCCGGCTGTAATTGGCTGGACCTTACTTGCCACCTGGATAACGACTTTAAACATCCGGTTATATTTAATCAGAGATAAAAATTTACTTCATGCCGAATAGGATCCGCAATTTTTTCTTACTAACGTTTTTATTGATAGGATCAATTGCAACTGCGCAGGATACTAATGTGAACGAGGGATTCATGCGCAGCAACGGAAAAATTTATGTAGTTCTTGCAGTTTGTCTTACCATTCTTATCGGGCTCTTTATCTACCTGTTCACGATTGACCGAAAGATTGGGAAGATCGAAGACAAGCAATGATTTATGTCTTCGCACGTTATTTACCATTACCTGCCTTCATTACCTGAAAAAAAGTTCAAATAAAATAGCCGCTTGCCAGCTGCTATTGATTATATACGATTGCTAAATAAATTAAAAATTTATGTCAGAATTGAGCCCGTACAGTTTTTTTCAAAGCGTTGAAAAAAGCTTCGACAAAGCCGCCCGCTTTACAACGTGGGATATCGGTATTTTAGAACAGATCAAAGCTTGTAACAGTGTTTACAGGATGCGTTTCCCAATCAAAAGAGATGATGGAACCATTGAGGTAATGGAAGCTTACCGCGTTCAGCATAGTCACCATAAGTTACCCTGCAAAGGTGGCATCCGCTTCAGTGATGAAGTAAACCAGGATGAAGTAATGGCGCTGGCCGCTTTGATGACATACAAGTGTGCGATCGTGAATGTGCCTTTTGGTGGTGGTAAAGGCGGTATTAAGATCAATCCAAAAAAATACTCTTCCTACGAACTTGAATCAATTACCCGCCGCTACACGTCGGAGTTAGTAAAGAAAAACTTCATCGGGCCCGGTATCGATGTGCCGGCACCTGATTATGGTACGGGCGAAAGAGAAATGGCCTGGATCGTAGATACCTATACATCATTAAAGCCGGGAGAAATTGATGCTGCCGGTTGTGTAACAGGAAAGCCTGTAAGCCAGGGAGGCGTAAGAGGCCGTAAGGAAGCGACGGGCCTTGGGGTTTACTATGGTGTTCGCGAGGTTTGCCAGATGCCTGATGTAATGGAAAAACTTGGATTGACAGTTGGTGTTGAAGGTAAACGTGTGGTGGTGCAAGGATTAGGAAATGTGGGTTACCATACCGCAAAATTCTTCCGCGAGAACGGTGCAAAAGTGATTGGCCTGGCCGAATTTGAAGGAGCTATTTTTAATGAAGAAGGGCTAAACGAAGAAGATGTTTTTCAACATCGTAAAAGAACGGGCTCGATTTTAAATTTTCCCGGGTCAACTAATTTGACTGTAAATACCGATGCCCTGGAATTAGACTGTGATATCCTGATCCCTGCGGCTTTGGAAAATGTGATCAACATTGACAATGCTCAGCGGATTAAAGCAAAGATCATTGGCGAAGCAGCTAACGGCCCTTGTACCCCGGAAGCGGATGAAGTTTTTATTCATAAAGGAATTCTATGTATACCTGATATGTACCTGAATGCAGGTGGTGTAACTGTGAGTTATTTCGAATGGCTTAAAAACCTAAGTCACGTACGTTACGGCAGGATGGAGAAAAGATTTACGGAGAATATGAATGCCCGTATTCTTAGCCAGATCGAAGAATTAAGTGGTAAATCAGTCAGCGACAAAGAACGCTTGTTCATTATGCACGGAGCTGATGAAGTTGACCTGGTTCATAGTGGACTGGAAGAAACAATGATCACAGCAACCAGGGAGATCATGGAAATCTGGAAATCAAATGTCAACATCCCCGACATGCGTACAGCCGCGTACGTTAGTGCAATCAATAAAGTTGCTACCAGTTATGCTGAACTTGGAATTTTTCCATAGTCTTCGGACAAACGAAATTAAAAGTCCCGCTCATGAGCGGGACTTTTTTATGCAAGCAAGTCTATTTTAATGAATGGAATTGAACGCAAAACAGGTAAGCTATTTCGTATAGCTAAGTGTACAATTAAACCTTGTTTCTCCACTCCCCAATTCATCCGCAGCAGCGTTGCTTAAGCGGATCACAAGGCCTTCATTTTGTTTCATATCAGGAATAACATCCAGCACTTTAGCATACACATTTTTACCCGTGCTACTGTTCGTAATTTTTATGATGGTGCCCGGATTCGAATTGTTGTGGAGGCAGTAATATTTCCCATCTTCCCAGCCGCTGGTGCTTTTGAAGGTAGCTGCTTCGCCGGCTTCGTCCTGCACTGCCTTTGTTTTGGTTTGCTTTTCAAAATCTGTTTTAAAAACCCCACCATTAAAGGTCTTCCTTACAGTGCGGGTAAGTTCTTTTGTAACAGGCTCAGCCTCTTTAGATGCAGTTTGTTCCGGAACTTTCTTTACCGGTTCAGCAAGAGTTTCTTTTGGTGTTGCAGCTACGGGTTTTTCCAGTTCAACTTGCTTTACAACCAATGGAGGTTCTGCAAGAAGCTTTGAGACCGGCGCAGCCTGGCTAACATTATCGGCGGGCTTTGTTTTGGCCTGAGCGCTAAGCGGGGAAAGGTCTTTTTTTACTTTCAGGTAACCAACGATCAGGTTCGTACCATTCGGCACGTTTGCAGTTTTTAAATTATTCCATTTCTGGATGGTTTCGGTCGGTACTTTATTGTAGTTAACGCTCACCCGATAAAGTCCTTCCTTATCTTTTGTTGTATGGTATACCGGCACCAGCACTTCATCTGCTGCTGCATTTCCTTCCTGTAAAAAATTACTTTGCGACAGTGGAATTTTTATGACCTGGTTCAGGCTTAATCCTTTCTCCATCTCCAGGTTATTGAAAGGCGCTATCTCCTTTGGACTAATATTATATATCCGGCCAATACTGTAATAATTTTCTTTTGGAGCTACTGTATGCGTAACATATAAGGATGGTGAAACTCCTTCCACAATCAGCGGTTTGTGCTGCGCCAACACGAATAAAGGAAAGAAAAACAATGCAAATAATAATCGCTTCATATTGGAATTTTTACCCGGCAAAGATGAGAAAATTTGTTGGTTCGAGGTGTGGTGGAATAAAACCAGCCGGAGTTTAACTTAATTTTTGTGCCCACCATTGAATTGAAAAACTTGCGTGGAAACAAACAACCAAAAATTCTTCATCCGTGCACTTAAGTAATCTATTTGTTGAGGATGCGCCATTCCTTCGGATAATAATTATTTACGCGGTTTTGTAAAAGCTTTACCCAACCCAGCGGCAGGCTGCGATGAGTAATAATTGCCCAACCAGTTCCGGGAATCTGACCGGTGATTTCCTGCCGGCGCAGGTACTGAAGTGCATTTTCTTTTGATACTTCAACTCGTATAATGTTGGGTGCTAGCTGCCCGCTCATGGCCAATTCATGGCCCGGTACAAGTTCATCTCTTATTAATGTGCCAATAGATATTCCTGCTTTTTTTAAATAGAGAGCTGATTGAATATAGGGCAGTTCCTTTTCTAAAAAAAAGGGTAGTGCGAGCAGTTCACCGTTTTGAAGCAGGTAAAAATATGAGTTGGAATTGTGAAGGTAACGAGCAATTGATTTGAGCGCAGCGGGTGACAATTTTGTTAATTTGCCTGCCCGTTTTTGGTCATGCTTTTTTCCTCGCTCCTCCTCACCCACTTCATTATTTTTTTTGAAGGCTGCCACATAGAACCCCTCCCCTTTCAGCCTGTCAGGAAAAAATCGATAGCCGTAACCGTTATTGAGCAGCGAAATTGTTTCCACAATTTGCCAGCTATCGGGAACTTTGATTTGAAGTGATTGCATGTGCAGATCATTGACGAGCCAGGCAGCGATATGCTCATCTTCTGCTTCCGAATACGAGCAGGTTGAGTAGATTAGAATCCCGCCTGGTTTTAAGGAAGGCATAACGTCTTCGAGTATCCGCTGCTGTCGTTGACTGCAAAGCACCACATTCTGATCGCTCCATTCCTTGATTGCATTTTCATCTTTACGAAATAAACCACTGCCACTGCAGGGTGCATCAACTACGACCACGTCAAAATAACCCGGCAATCTTTTGAAGCTCGCGGCATCATTGTTTGTTACAATTACATTGGCCGTACCCCACTTACTTAAATTCTCGGTAAGGATATTTACCCGCGTTTTAATAAGCTCATTACTGATCAACAAACTTTGGTCGTTTAGCAGGGAGTGGATCAAAGTAGATTTTCCTCCAGGCGCGGCGCAGAGATCCAACACTTTCAACTCCACTGATAGATCAACGGTTTGCCTTAACACTTCCTCTAAAAACATGCTGCTGGCTTCCTGCACATAATAAGCTCCTGCATGCAAAAGAGGATCTGCCGTAAAAGATGGACGCGTGTTTAAATAATAACCGGTTGTACTCCAGGGAATTTTTGTGAACGAGATGTCCCCTGGAAATTCAAGTTCATCGATGCTACTAAGTTTAGCGGGGTTTACCCGGATAGAGGTTACCTGTTCGCCGGACGCATGCACTGCTTCAAAAGTTTCCTGGTTGAAACCTTTTACGGATTGTAATGATTGTACGAGGGATGAGGGAATTGCCAAGCGAAATTATTATGTCGCAAAATTATCGGAATTCAGCACGAAGCACTACGAAATCTTCGGAGGTTCTAACGAGATTGCCATTGTATCTGAATCCTAAAGTGATTAACTTTCACAGGGCAAAATTTACTTGCATAACTACATTGGGATTCATGAATGTATTCAACCACACTAAAGCGGTTTTATGAAAATATTTATCAGCCATTCCTGGAACGACAAGTCGCTTGCGACCCAAATAAGTGAAACCCTCCAAAAGGACGGCCATGAAGTATGGTTCGATATTCACCAACTGATCCCGGGAGACAATATCCAGGACGTGATTGATGTGTACATTAAAAAATGCGAAGTTGTGGTGTTAGTATGGACGCTTAATGCCTTTGCTTCCGAAGGTGTGGAAGCCGAAATAATCACTGCAAAAAAATTATCGAAACGCATCATTCCACTGCAGGTGGACAATACCCCGCTCGATCATAACACTGCCTTGAAAGGCATACTCGGAATACCCTTCGATGATGTACCGACGGGGATGTTACTGTTACAGCGCGGCCTGTTGATGTTGATGGCCACTGACACGTTCAAAGAAGCTGACTGGTTTAAGGAAGCATTTGGCAATGTCGTTGACCTCGGCGGTTACCTTAATTATACGAACACTTACCGGCTGAAGCAAGATAAAAACAGTGATGGATACAAAGAACAATGGACCAGCAGGTTGGAAGAACTGACGCGGAAAAATGAATACATCCGGCAACAATTAATGCCGCAGGCACAGGACCACATGGTGACATTGCAGACAATCATGAAAGAACTTGAAACGGGAAACGTTCCCTTACAAAAATTGCAGGAATGGAAAGTTTGGTGCCAGGAGAAACGCTCTTTTCATCCTGATCTAATGAACAAACTGGAAGAGTTTATTGACAACGACATCAAACGTTTGGAACAAGGAGGCACCCCTGTAAGCGCTTTAAATATCGAATTTGTTGAAACCACCATTACGCGTTTGGAGCAGGCAATTTCCGGTAGAAGAATCGAAGCTGCCAATGACCTCACCGTGTCTATAAAAAAATACGGCGGGTTTTTGATGGGTGAGAAAACGGTGAAGACATTAGTGGATGGCTATCTGAACTATGTTACAAAAAGCCCCGACCTCCTGAAAGAATTATTACAGGAAGCAAAAATATCCGAATATGTCGCTGTAAAGGAAGCCGTGGTGAAACTGGCGACCTACCTGGAGACGCAGGATCATGGACTGGAAGAACGCAAAAAAAATCTGGAAGGATATTTTGATGATGCTTACCTCATCAATAACACGGTAACATTATTAATAGCCGCCGACCTGGTTGCGAAAAATAATTTTTCGCTGGACTTCGTTTCTCAAAACATCGTAGACAAGTATGTTTCGCTGATCCTTAACCGGCAAACAAAACTTAAATTGGAGGCAGTGCTGACTGAAATAAAAGCTGTGATCGGTTACAAGAAAAAAGAAATTAACTGGGGACAGGTAGCTGCTGTGGTAATTGGTGTGGCTGCCGTTGCGGGTGGCGCGAGTTACCTGGGTAACCTTGGCAATACAGGTGCTGCGAATCAAAATCGCCCCGCTGATCCTACGCCCGCTGCAGGTGGAGAAGCATCGCCTTATATCGAAGACCGCATGGCGGCGATGAGTGCAAAATATGGAGGTGGACTAAATTTCTATCACCCGATTCAATACTGAGGATTTTGTTTTTCTGAAGCTTGATCCAGCCCAGTTTTGAATCTACTGTACAAGAGGGCGACGCAACAATGATCATCAAATATTTTCTGCCCGGACAATAATTAAACAGATTTTATTTCCGCACAAAGATCTTGTAACACCTTCTTCGCATCACCAAATAACATGCTTGTTTTAGGCTGAAAGAAAAGATCGTTTTCGATACCAGCATAGCCGGGTTTCATACTTCGCTTGTTTACAATTACTGTTTTTGCGAGTTCAACCTCAAGGATCGGCATTCCATAGATAGGTGATGCAGGATCTTTTTTTGCGGCAGGATTCACCACATCATTTGCGCCAAGGATCAACACCACATCGCAGGTTTTGAATTCATCATTCGCCTGTTCCATCTCCAGCAATTTTTCATAATTCACATCGGCTTCTGCGAGCAAAACATTCATGTGCCCTGGCATACGCCCGGCTACAGGATGGATGGCATATTTCACTTCGACGCCTTTATCTTCCAGGATCTTTTCCAGCTCGTGGCAGGTATGTTGTGCCTGCGCCACGGCAAGACCATAGCCCGGCACGATCATTACTTTGTTGGCAAAACTCATGATCATCGCGGCATCGCTCAAACTAATTTCTTTATGCGCACCTTGTTCAGTGCTTGCGGCAGCAGCGGCAGCAGTGCCGCCCCAGGAACCAAGTATCACATTAAGAAGGCTCCTGTTCATTGCTTTACACATCAAGATCGTAAGCAAGGTGCCCGCAGCCCCAACAAGAATAC
>JAURWD010000275.1 GCA_030655145.1 Ferruginibacter sp. | reverse complement strand
GGATTACATGATTCGTCAGGCCGGCTTCGATCCCTACCACCACCGTAAATTTTTAAAAGAATATTATTCGGGCGCCATGGAATTTTCGCCGGCGAGAGGCGCTTTATTTTCAGTAAATAAAAAAACCCAGGATGCCCGGATCAGCGGATCACTGGCTTCTCTTTGCGGCCTGGAAAAAGCGATCGCAGACAATAACCCAAACGCCGTGGAAATATCCATTCGTAAGATCCTGTTAATGCAGGCTCAAAGTTTTTTTGTCGGTGGGATTCCAATGCTTTTTTATGGGGATGAGGCGGGCTATACGAATGACTATTCTTACCTGGAGGATCCGGGAAAAAGTTATGATAACCGTTGGATGCACCGCCCCGTGATTGACTGGGAAAAGCACCTCGACATTAGCAAGCCGGGAACCATACCGTTCAAAGTTTTTGCAGGTACAAGAAAATTAATCCGAATTCGCAAGCAACTTACCGTTGTCTCCGACCACAAAAACATCACCTGGCTAACCCCTCATAACATCCATGTGGCAGGTTTCCTCCGCACGCTCGAAGAAGAAAAATTGTACTGCGTTTTTAATTTTAGCGCCGAGAAGCAGTGGCTATCGTGGATGGCCTTTAAAGAACATGGCCCCGCACCACAAAACATGTTTGATCACTGGGAGGAAAAAATGGTGGCGGTGGGGCCCAATCACGAATACCTCGAACTGGAACCTTTTTGTTTTCACCTGCTGGAAGTGCGGTAATGAAAGTGAAATAAAAACGTTGTTATACAAAAGTAATCCTTAACTCGCACCCGTTACCGGGGCTTGATTGAATGTTCATCTCCCCTTTGAAAAGTGAGGCCCGCGTACGCATGTTCATTAAGCCAACACCTTCAGTTTTCTTTGACTTATCAAATCCGCGTCCGTCATCCTTGATGGTTAACAACACCCGCTTATCCTGGTTCGAAAGCGCCAGGTAAATATTTGCGGCTTTGGCGTGTTTTAAGATGTTGTTGAATTGTTCCTGAACAATCCGGTAGATGGTTAGCTTTAGTTTGTCTGAAGTTTTGTCTTCATCAAAATCCACAAGGTGCAGGTGAACTTTTAACGAGGCGCCGGTCGATACCATGTTCACCAGGTTGCCTAACGCATCTTTTAATTCAGACTCATTCAGGGAAGGAGGAATCAAAGAGTGGGAGAGCGACCTGATCTCGCCGATGGCGGAAAAAATCAGGTTGTCTGTTTGTTCCAGGAAGTTGATGGGCTCCTTAAGATCTCTTTTGGCAAGACCAAGATAGAGCCGGGCACTGGCGAGGATCTGGTTTACATTGTCATGCAATTCGCCTCCAATTTCTTCCCGCTCTTTTTCCTGGGCCGTAATGACCGCTTCGGTTATTTCCTGTTGTTTTTTTACTTGTTCTTCTTCCAGTTTTTCTTCGAGCTGGATTTTTTCGGTAACGTTATTTGCAAGGGCGAGAATGACATTCTTTTGTTTGTAATCGATCCGGTGCGAGGTAACCTCCATGAACATGTTTTCGCCGGTTTTATTTTGATGTCTCCAGGTTGAGGTTACTTTAAAGAATACACCTGCTTTTGCTTTTTGCGCCAGCTCTTTTATTTCAACATGTTCTTCGGGCATGCTTAGATCAAGAATGGTTTTTTGCAGGAGTTCAGTTTTTGTAAATCCATATTGTTCTATGGAAGACTCATTTACTTCAAGAATTTTAAAATCATCCAAATTCCAGATAAGAATTGAAGCGGGATTATTGTTAAAGAGATAACGATATCTTTCTTCTGATGTTTTTAAGATCGTTTCTGCCTCTTTTCGTTCCGTGATGTTTTGCGTGGCGCCGATCACCCTTGTGGCCTTGCCTTCACCGTCTCGTAGTATATAACCAAGATCAGAAATATAGGCATAGTCACCATTTTCTTTCCGGGCCCTGCATTCGACAGAAAAAATAAATTGAAGCGGGTTCGCAATGATCTCCTCTACTTTTTTTAATGTCGCCTGCCGGTCATCAGGATGTATCCGATCCGCGAAAAGTTGGTTATTGGTAGGTAGTTCCTTGAGCGAGGTTCCGAAGATCTTATTCCAACTTTCTACATTTCGATATACTTCCCCTGTAAGTACGTTCCAATCCCACACCATATCATTGGTCGCCTTGCTTACCAAATTATACCGCTCATTACTTGCCTGCAACTCTTCCATGTTGCGTTTACGCTCTATACTATAACGGATAGTTTTCGACAACAGCTTTTCATCAAAATCTCCTTTGATCAGATAGTCCTGGGCGCCAAGCGTAATTGCATCTAATGCAAGGCGGGTATCAGTAAGTCCTGAAAGAATCACAACCGGCGTTTTGCCTGCGAGCTTGTTGATGACATTGAAGGTCTCGATACCACTGCTATCAGGGAGAGAAAGATCCAGTAGAATAATATCAACAGACTCTTTCAATTGCTGCAAGGCATCATCGAGACGTATGGCTGAGAAGAGATTTTTGATTGTAAGATCTGAAGCGCTTAATAGTTCAGACAGGAGAAACTGATCCCCGGTATTATCCTCAACCATCAATATGTTTATAGCAGCATTAGGAACCATGATGATTAGTTTTCGGAAGGTCAACGATCGATACCCAAAAATTTTCTACCTTTTTCACCATGTCAAAATATTGATCCGTTTCCGTCGGCTTCGAAATGTAACAATTCGCATGACCTTGATAAGATTCCAGTATGTCATTTGAAGCAACTGAGCTGCTAAGCATTACCACCGGAATTATCTTATGATCGGAATGCGTCTTTACGTATTTCAATACTTCTTTCCCATCGATCAGCGGAAGATAAATATCAAGCAGGATGAGATCTGGTGCACTGGCTTCTGTAAAAGGAACTGTTCTATCCAGGAACTGTATGGCCTCTTCACCATTTCTAACAACGGAAATTTTATTCGGTGTTTTAACATCTTTCAAAGCCTCGAGTGTCAATACTATATCACCTTCATTATCTTCAACAAGTAATATATGAATTGGGCTCATCTAATTGGGTACAATTTTCTTTGGTATCGTAAAGATAAACTTACTTCCTTTACCTACTGACGACTCAACCCATATTTTACCCTGGTATCTTTCGACAATTTTTTTGCAGATAGCAAGACCGATTCCCGTTCCGGAATATTCATCTTTATTATGCAGGCGCTGAAAGACAACAAAAATTTTCTCCAGGAATTTCTCCTCTATACCAATGCCATTGTCGGCTACCGTAAAGGCCCATGCGCTGTCAAGCTCCTCAGCTGATATTTTGATGAAAGGTTCGTTTGCTTGCCGATATTTGAGGGCATTGCCAACGAGGTTTTGCAATAACTGGGTCATAGCCGAACGACCGGCGTCAATTACTGGCAGCTTACCTGTTACGATTGTGACACCCGCAGTGTCAAATTCATGCTGAAAGATGAGCAGCACGTCTTTCAATACATCGTTCATAGCCACAGGTTGATTTTCCAGCACCGCTGTGCCCGCACGTGAATACTGCAGCAGGTCATTGATAAGGTGCTTCATACGCTCAGCCCCATCAACTGCAAAGTGGATATACCTGCTTGCCGTCTCATCGATCTGACCTTTATATTTTTTTTCTATCAATTGGAGAAAGCCGGTCACCATACGTAAGGGTTCCTGCAGATCGTGCGAGGCAACGTAGGCAAATTTCTCTAACTCGGTATTGGAAGCAACCAGTTCTTCTGCTCTTTTTGCAAGTGATTCATTCAACCGTTGTAACTGTTCCCCGGCTTGTTTTAATTCGGTAACATTTTTTTGATAACAGGCTACACCGGTCACAACACCACCAGTATCACGGATAGGTAAAAAGGAAACGACCATATGCAGCGGCTCCGATGTGGGGGAAATCAAAATTGATTGATCGATGTTAAAACACTCACCTGCCAGCGCTCGCCGATACAAGGGTTCCCAATTATAAGTTTCGTGTACGCCTGGCAGTTGGGTCATCGCAGCTTCACCTTCGCGGATCTGCCGTTCAGTTATTCTTTCGGCCAATTCTTTGTAGGCTGTGTTTGCGGCGATGATGTGCATCGAGGTATCGATCGACCAAATTGGGTCTGTCGTCGAGTTGATCAACGACTCGAAGTTCTGTTGTAAACGAACAACTTCATTTACCTGTTCCTTTTCATTGGTAATATCCTGTGAAGCGCCGATCATGCGAATAGCCTTACCCGTATCGTCGCGGATGATGTACCCCCGGTCATGCACATACGCGTATCTGCCAGCGGAATTTAAAAAACGGTAGTCATCTTCCCAGTAATTTACTGTCGGATCGGCGAGCAGCAGATTTCTTCGTTGGTTGATCCTTTGCCAATCTTCGGGATGGGCGTGGGTATTCCAAAAAGCATCTACCTCACCTGGTTCCAGGGGATCGTGACCAAAAAACGTTTCCAGTAAATTGCCCGGTCGTGTAACCTGCCCCGTTTTGAAATCCCAGTCCCAAATAGAATCATTGGTAGCTTTTGCCACAAGGTCATGCCGCTCGTTCCTCGCACGCAAGTCGGCTTCGTCTTGCTTTCGTTGCGTGATGTCCTTAATAAAAATGGCAGCGCCCTCACTGGTAGGATAGATGTTTATTTCGAGCCAGGCCTGCGCAGGTTGATGCCAATGTTCGAACATTTTAGACGGATGCTCTTCTGTTATCTTTTGAGGATTAAATGGTAGGTTACTGTTTATTTCCTGGGCAAATACATCTGGAAGTGAACGACCGATTAATTGCTTGCCAGGCAAGCTCAATAACTGCGCTGCCTGCGGATTGTGTTTAATAATCATCCAGCCTTTATCAACGGAAATGAACCCATCTTTTATATTTACCGTTAATAGTTGTAATGGGGTGAGGAGAGAAACTGGGGCTTCAGTTGGCCTGGTTTCATCTTTTTGCGCAGCGTCAAAATTTGTTGGAGTGTCGATTGAAGAATCATGCATTCCTGTGTCCTCCAGTCGCTTTTTCAGCGATTGATTCTCCTGGCGGAGTTGCTCACACAATTCTTCCAATGCGGCCAATGACAACTGGCTTACGTTAGACGCGTTAGAGCTTTTCGAAGGATGCATAGGGCGAAATTAGGAAACTATGCGACTAACGAGAAAATAGCTTCATGATGACTGCAGGGACGCTCAATTTTATCTATCAAACAGCTTTGAAATAGTGTTTCTGAAAAGAACTATTATTGTTAAAGTAAGTTTACTTTTGTACAGCATGTGAAATCATATCATACATGCGGCAGCTCGGCGCATAAATAGCCGATAATATTATTCAATAT
>JAURWD010000270.1 GCA_030655145.1 Ferruginibacter sp. | reverse complement strand
CTATTGCATTTTTATCAATATCACAAACGGCAACAAGATTTACACCCGGCACCTTCAAAGCTGCTTTCACATTTGACCAGCCCATTCCACTGATACCAATGGCTCCAATATTAAGTTGATCACTTGGCGAAATTCCATTATTCAAAATTGAGAACGCTTTGCTTTCAAAAGCTGAAGCCAAGGTTCCGGCTCCTACTAACAAAGAAGTCTGGTGTAAAAATTTTCTTCGATTCTGCATATGAAGTTTGATTAAAAATGGGTGAGAAAAGCAAGCTCTTTTGCTAAAGATAAATGGTTTGGCCTAAGGCAAAAAAAAAGGATACGAGCGTATCCTTTTTTTTTCTATTTGTCGACATTCTTTGTTTTCTTCTGACTCTTTGGAGCAAACATTACTAACATCCGTTTACCCTCCATTTTCGGCATGCCTTCCAGGGCACCCACATCCTTCAATCTATCGGCAAACTTGAGGAGCAACAATTCCCCGCGTTCCTTAAACATGATCGCACGACCTTTAAACTGCACATGCGCTTTTACTTTATTTCCTTCCATCAGAAATTTCTCGGCGTGCTTGCACTTAAATTCAAAATCGTGGTCATCTGTATTTGGGGTAAAGCGAACTTCCTTCACTTCACTTGTTTTTGACTTTGCTTTCATCTCCTTCTTCTTCTTCTTCTCGTCGTACAAAAACTTATTGTAATCAATGATCTTACAAACTGGAGGATTCGCACCAGGAGATATTTCAACAAGATCCAGTTGTTGATCCTGGGCTAATTTCAATGCATCTGCAATGGGGTAAATTTTAGGTTCGATATTTTCACCAACCAGTCGTACCTCGGGTACTCTGATCATGTGGTTGGTACGGTGTTCCTGCTGTTGTTCTTTTCTGAATCGGGGATTAAATGCACCACGCGGTGCCCTTGGTGGAAATGCCATTAATTGATTTTAGATTAATAATTCTAGCTGAGTGCTACAAGTTTGATTTAAAGTTAATATTTTTTATTCAATTGCTTTTTTACTGGTTACTTCATTTTTTATAAGGTCAGCAAATTCTTGAATGCTGGTAACGCCAAGATCTCCTTTGCCTTGCTTACGGATCGCCACCGCGTTTTCGTTCATCTCTTTTTCGCCAAGTACCAGCATGTATGGAACCTTCGCTAATTCTGTATCGCGGATTTTCTTTCCAATCTTTTCATTGCGATCATCGATCTCTACGCGAATGTCTTGATTCTTTAATTGTGCGGCTACACTTTCCGCATACGGCAAATATTTATCGCTTATTGGCAAAATTTTCACCTGGGTCGGTGCAAGCCAAAGTGGGAATTTACCAGCACAGTGTTCAATAAGCACAGCGATAAATCGCTCCATGCTTCCAAAAGGAGCCCGGTGAATCATCACTGGGCGATGCTTCGCATTATCTTCCCCGATATATGTAAGATCGAACCGCTCAGGTAAATTGTAATCTACCTGGATGGTACCGAGCTGCCATTTACGTCCAATCGCATCCCGCACCATGAAATCCAACTTTGGGCCATAAAAAGCCGCTTCTCCATACTCGATAACTGTCTTGAGATTTTTTTCCGCACTTGCCTCGATGATAGACTGTTCAGCGATTTCCCAGTTCTCGTCGCTGCCGATATATTTGGAACGGTCGTTTTGATCACGTAGTGAAATCTGGGCAGTGTAATCTGTGAAACTCAACGATTCAAAAACATACAATACGAGGTCAATCACTTTTTTGAATTCGTCTTTTACCTGTGATGGCATGCAAAACAAATGCGCATCATCCTGGGTAAAACCGCGAACCCGGGTTAGACCATGCAGTTCGCCATGTTGCTCGTAACGGTACACCGTTCCAAATTCTGCAAGGCGTAGCGGTAGATCTTTATAACTCCGGGGGGACGTCTTATAGATTTCGCAATGGTGCGGACAGTTCATTGGTTTTAAAAAGAATTCTTCTCCTTCCTGCGGCGTCTTGATCGGCTGAAAACTATCCTTGCCATATTTTTCATAATGCCCGGATGTAACATATAAATTCTTATGGCCGATGTGGGGGGTAATCACAGGCAGGTATCCACTTTCGATTTGCGCCTTTTGCAGGAATTGCTGCAACCGCTCCCGAAGCATTGCCCCCTTTGGTAACCATAATGGTAAACCCATTCCCACCTTTTCAGAAAAGGCAAATAGTTCCAGTTCCTTCCCTAATTTTCTGTGATCTCTTTTCTTTGCTTCCTCCAGGAGGACCAGATATTCTTCTAATTCTTTCCCGGTAGGGAATGTTACTCCATAAATGCGAGTAAGCATTTTGTTTTTTTCATCCCCTTTCCAATAAGCACCTGCAATATTTGTTAGCTTGATGCCTTTAATAAAGCCAGTGTTTGGGATATGCGGACCCCGACAAAGGTCAGTAAACTTGCCCTGCGTGTACAAGGTGATGCCGCCATCCTGCAAGCCGCTGAGCAAATCCAGTTTATACTCGTCGCCCTTATCTTCAAAATATTTTACAGCGTCTGCTTTCGAGATCTCTTGTCTTTGAAAAACATTACTTTGTTTTGCAAGTTCCGCCATCTTTACCTCAAGCTTACGAAGATCTTCTTCCCCGACCTGGTTGTCTCCAAGATCAATATCATAATAAAAACCTGTCTCCAACGGAGGGCCAACCCAAAACTTAACGCCTGGAAACATGCTCTCAATTGCTTCAGCCATTAAGTGAGCCGAAGAATGCCAAAAAGTTGATTTGCCGGAGAGATCGTTCCAGGTAAGTAATTGTAAAGTTGAATCTTTGACGATCGGTCTAGAAGCGTCCCATACCTCTCCATTGATGTTAGCTGCCAGCACCTTTCTTGCAAGTCCCTCACTGATGGATTTTGCAACATCAAGGGCACTCACGCCCGCTTGATATTTTCGCACTGCACCATCCGGTAACGTAATGTTTATCATAATTCTGTAGATTCAAACTGAATTTGGAGTTGCAAATTTAACGAACTATTAGCGAAGGAAGAACAGAAGTGAAATATCTTTGTCAGTAACAATCCTTCACCCATAAATGCCCATTCCTAATCAACAAAATTTCGTGAAAATGATGAGACGGTTACTAAGTGTATGCGCTATTTTTCTGTGTGTTGGGACTATGAATGCGCAGAAGATAACAGGACAGTGGAGAGGTCATTTTAATAGTAACGGCGACATAGTTACAACGGGTGGAGAGAACACGGAATACGTGCTCGAAATTGAAATCAATGGAACCGAGATCACAGGGTTTTCTTATAGTTATTTTCAAAATCGCCGGTACTACGTCATTTGTTCACTTGCAGGTACTTACTACAAAAGCACCAAAAGCATGAAAGTGACCGAGACTGCTCGTGTTAAAGGATCTACACCACCAGATTGGAGTGATTGTTTGCAAACTCATATTCTTTCCTATCAAAAAGAAGAAGGCAATGAGCAGCTTGCAGGCCGATGGGTTACGGCTCCCGGCCAGACCGGTAATTGCGGTGTCGGGCTCACTACCTTGACCCGCAGGACGCTTTCAAAAGACCTTTCTTCATTCAATAGATCGGAAAATGGTACGCCGTTCTCTTCCCGTAAGCCAGTAGCCGCCCCGCCTGCGGTTGAGGAAAAAGCTGTGAAGAAGCCGGTAGCATCTACAGTGGCTAAAACTGTTCCGAAGCCAGGAAACACGAAAAAGCCTACGGTTCCCCCCGTTGCTAAAGTGATACCCAACACGAACCCTCGCCAAAGACCATCCACACCTCCGTCAATAGCAAAGACCAGCCCCGTCGAAAGGTCTACCCCAGAAATTATAGCTCCGGAAAAGAAAACACCATCACCAACGATCTCTGCGCCTACCACCAACTTTGAGAAAAGAGCGAACAGCGTTGTGAAAACAATCGAAATAACAAACCAGGTTTTCAAGGTTGATCTTTACGATAATGGAGATGTAGACGGGGATAGTATTTCACTTTTCTATAATGGCAAGTTGTTGCTTTCACATAAAAGGCTCAGTGACAAACCTATTTCTTTGACATTGGACGCTCCAGGGGGCGATAATACCAATGAGCTGACCATGTATGCCGATAACCTTGGATCTATTCCGCCGAATACGGCTCTCATGATCGTTACTGACGGGGATAAACGTTATGAGGTGAGGATTGCTTCGGATCTAAAGAAAAGTGGCGTCATTCGATTTATTCACAGGCCAGCCAACCTTTCAACTACTCTTCAGAAGTAGCTAGTTAACTTTCTTGAATTAAAAACACAAACAAGTTGTCGGCTAAGAATTTCCTGGCTCGCCGGTTGTGTTATATCATTGTTAGAATTTAAAGTTCCAGGTAATGGAAGGAATGATCGGGAACAAACTTACCTGCTTCCCTTGTACTTGCAAGGTGCCTTGAAAAGGGCTTCCGGTTTGATCAAAATAAATGAAGTAAGGATTTTTCCTGCTGTAGATGTTGTAAATACTAAACACCCATTCTGTTTTTAATTTCCTTCCCTCGTTTTTTTTCGGGGTATTGATGGCGGAAAAATCCAACCGGTGGTAGGAGGGAAGGCGGTACTCATTAATGCGGCTATACTCCTGCGTTAGTGTTCCGTTCACCAGGTAAAAACGTTGTGGCAGCGTTGTTGCGTTACCGGTACCAAACACGAACGAGGCGGAAAGTTTCCACCGCTTATTTAGTTCGTACATAGCGACAATGCTCATGTCGTTTCTTCGGTCATATTTAGCAGGGTATTTTTCGCCAAAATTGAGTTGTGGAAATTTGCGCCAGGTCCAGCTTAATGTGTAGCCGATCCACCCGGTGAGCCTGCCTCTGGTCTTGTTAATGAATAGCTCAGTGCCATAGCTCCAACCCCTCCCAAAAGTGAAAGAGTTTTCGGTATCCTCCAATGTATTTGGTGTATATCCCTCTTCATATTCAATTTGGTTCTGCATGTCCTTATAATACACTTCCATTGACGTCTCATACATATTTTCACCAAAATTTTTGAACAAGCCCGCAGCATACTGCCAGCTGATCTGCGGCTTAACCTTATATGTACTCGGCACCCAGAGATCGGTCGGAAGGGTAGTGCCCGAATTGCTTACGAGGTGAATGTACTGGAGGTTTCTTGTTACAGAACCTTTGATTGAAGTTTCGTCATTTAGCGCGTATCTCAGCGTTATGCGGGGCTCCAGGCCACCATAAGTTTTTACCGGTTGTCGGCTGGAGTATACAATACTGTCTTTCCTGTTGCCGTCTTCATCGGTATCATAAATTTTATATGGTCCAACCTGTTGAAACCAACTGTAACGCATACCCGCATTTATTTTCACTTTGTCCGAAACGTCCCAGTCATCCTGCACATAGAGTGCGGCTTCGTGGGCAAATTTTGGCTGCGCATTCAGCGGTTCGAAAACCACGGAATCCTGCTGCCCGCTCACTACGGAAGGCGTAAACTTGTGGTACGTATACAATCCACCGAATTTCACTTTGTGACCGGTGTATGGATACAGATCGAAATCCTGCTTCAAACTAATGTCCCTTATTCCTGAAGCAAGCTTAACATTGAAGTTGCTCTGAGCGGCCTGGAAAGTGAAGTTGTAGTTGTTGAATACAGCGGTCGTATTTCCAAAAAGACGTTTGTTGAAAACATGATTCCAGCGCAGTGTACCAGTTGCGTTGCCCCAGGGAATGTTGACATCCAGGCTTCGTTTACCGTTTACAAAATCGAACACATCTCTCCCAAAATACCCGCTCAGGTAAAGCCTGTCTTTTTCGGAGAAGCGATAATTGACTTTTGCATTCAGGTCATAAAAATAATAACCAGATCCCTTGAATTCACTGGTGCTTTTGATAAAAGGTTTAGTCAATGCATCAATGTAAGTTCGACGAGCCGAGATGATAAAACTCGATTTGTTTTTGACGATCGGCCCCTGGATCGACAACCGGGAAGCAATAAGGCCGAGTCCGCCGTCGACCTGGAATTTTTTATCATTTCCCTCCTTCATGGCAACATCCAGCACGCTTGATAATCGTCCGCCATATTGCGCAGGCATTCCTCCTTTGATGAGAGAAACATTTTTGATCGCATCGGCATTGAAGATGGAAAAGAAGCCAAAGAGATGGCCGGTATTGTACACAATGGCATCGTCCAGCATAATTAAATTCTGGTCGGGTCCA
>JAURWD010000263.1 GCA_030655145.1 Ferruginibacter sp. | reverse complement strand
GCCCCCTGGGTGAATGACCAGAAGCGCCCCGAATGGAATCCTGTTTATTACCACAAAGCAGATAGTGTTGGCATAGGTTTCAACCGGACGGAAACGGGAAGCAATGCGCTTGCCCAATATCACCCGGAAGCAAGGAAACTTTGGGAAGACATGCAGACCTGCGAAGAAAAAAACCTGCTCTGGTTTCATCATGTTCCCTGGAGTTTTAAAATGAGATCCGGCAGAACGCTTTGGGACGAATTGTGTTACAACTATTACACAGGGGGAGACCGGGTTGCGAAGATGCAACAAACCTGGAAAGCGCTGCAGCGTTATGTGGACAAGCAACGGTTTGAACAGGTTTCAATGCTATTACAAATACAACATGATGAGGCCATTTGGTGGAGGAATGCCTGCCTGCAGTATTTCCAAACATTTAGTAAACGCCCGCTTCCTGCCGGTTACGAAAAACCAGCCAGGCCCCTGGAATATTATCAAAGCCTGCGCTTCCCCTATGCACCTGGCAATTAAGTAAACAAAAATCAACTTAAAATAAAATGACGGAAGGGAGAAAAAAAGTAGCGATTGTTACCGGCGGTGGCTCTGGCCTCGGCCTCGCTATTGCACAAAAATTTGTTGACAATGGAATTGAGACAGTGATTGTCGGAAGAAATAAAGAGAAACTCGAGGCAGCAAAACAGCAGCTCGGTGAAGGCTGTTATGCCATGCCCTGCGATGTAAGCGACCTGGGTTCGATCCCGGCCTTTGTACAAAGGGTTTTGGACCAGTTTGGGCAGATCGACATCCTGGTAAACAATGCGGGAATCAACCACAAAAAAGATTTTACAGAAGTAACAGACGAAGAATTCTCGAATGTACTAACGACCAACCTGAACGCTGTTTTCGCCATGAGCCGCGAAGTAGTGAAACACATGCTGACAACCGGCTCGGGCAACATCATTAATATCAGTTCCATGGCGGCGCAATATGGCCTGCCAAAGGTGATCGCGTATAGCGCGAGCAAAACAGCGATCGATGGCCTGACGAGAGCCATGGCAGTAGAACTATCGCCAAAGGGTATACGCATAAATGCGATCGCACCGGGTTTTATTTATTCTGCCATGACGGAGGTTGCATTGAACACTGACCCGGAGCGCAAGGCAAAGGTTTTCGGCCGTACGCCGATGGGCTATATGGGTCAGCCGGAAGATATTGGCGAAGCCGCTTACTTCTTAGCCAGCGACGCCGCAAAATACATTACCGGCGTGGTACTGCCGGTAGATGGAGGAAACAGTATCGGCTTTTAGAGAATCCGAGTCGCAACTCTTGCACCTACCCGGTCATCAAAAAACTTTTGAATGTTAAAAACGATCTTTCTTGCCATATCCTTTATTAGTTTCTTCTCCGGGAGTAAAGCACAAATAATTTCTGTATCAAAAACCAGGTTTGACCTGGCTGCAGCAACGATCGTGGTTGATAATAACGATTTTGACCTGGTGAAAAAAGCAGCCGGGTTGTTGCAACAAGACATAGAAGCGGTCACGGGTAAAAAGGTGCCGATCAGCGCTGTTGTAAATCCGGCCACCCAGCACTCAATCATTATCGGAACTATCAGCAACGCTGCTTTTATAAAAGAACTGGCCGCTAAAAAGCGCTTAACCAGTGACGTTACAAACGGGACATGGGAAGCTTTCCAGCTGCAGGTCATCGATGCAAATCTTATCATAGCCGGCAGTGACCGACGTGGCGCTGCGTTCGGTGTTTTTGAACTATCCAAACAAATGGGCGTTTCGCCGTGGTACTGGTGGGCCGATGTACCTATTCAAAAAAAGACTTCCTTGTACATCAATGAGGGCGCAAACATTACCGAGGCACCCAAGGTAAAATATCGTGGCATCTTCATTAACGATGAAGCACCTGCACTCAGCAATTGGAGCAAAGAAAAATTCGGCGGCTTTAACCATAAATTCTATGCGAAAGTTTTTGAACTCATGTTACGACTGAAGTCGAACTATATATGGCCTGCTATGTGGGGCAATGCGTTCTATGATGATGACTCACTCAATATCAAAGTAGCTGATGAATATGGCATCGTCATTGGCACCTCGCACCACGAACCACTGATGCGGGCACATGATGAATGGCGTCGTTATGGCAAAAAACAAAAATGGAACTATGATAGTACCGCGGACGGTCTGCAAAACTTTTGGCGTGCCGGCATGGAACGGGCATGGAATGAAAAAATTGTGAGCCTCGGCATGCGTGGTGATGGGGATGAACCAATGAGTCGCGAAACTGCTACCTCGTTGCTGGAAAGGATAGTAAAAGACCAGCGGGAAATTATAACCGACGTAACCGGCAAACCTGCTGAAGAAACGCCGCAGCTGTGGGCGCTGTATAAAGAAGTACAGGATTATTATGAAAAAGGAATGCGGGTACCCGACGACGTTACCCTGCTGCTATGTGACGACAACTGGGGCAACCTGCGCAAGCTTCCAAAGCCAACGGATCCGCTGCGTAAAGGTGGCTATGGAATTTATTACCACTTTGATTATGTCGGCGGGCCACGCAACTATAAATGGATCAACACCAACCCGCTTCCGCGGATATGGGAGCAGATGAATCTTGCCTGGGAACACAATGTGCGAAACATCTGGATCGTCAATGTCGGCGATATCAAGCCGATGGAACTGCCCATCTCCTTCTTTTTAGATTATGCCTGGGATCCGGCAAAGATCGGTGCGGCAGATTTGCAGCTATACACCATTAAATGGGCAGCAGCACAATTCGGAACAAAACACGCGAAACCAATTGCTGACCTGCTGGCGAAATATGCGAAACATAACAGCAGGAGAAAACCCGAGTTATTGGATGCAAATACCTACAGCCTCGAAACCGGCGAGTGGAGCCGCGTACTGGATGAATACAGTGTCTTGAAAAAGCAAGCTGACAGCATTGAACGCCTGTTGCCATCAGCTTGCAAAAGCGCTTTTTATCAGTTGGTTCTATACCCGGTAAGGGCCATGGAAAACCTGTATCAACTATATTATGCAACTGCCCTGAACAAAAAGCTGGCTAATGAAAAAGACATTGAAGCTAATATGTATGCAGACAAGGTAAAACAATACTTCCTGCGTGATTCGATGTGGTCGATGGGATACCATCAACTGAACGGTGGAAAGTGGAACCACCTCGCAAGCCAGACACACATTGGCTATACGTACTGGCAGCAACCACCCTTCAACAAAATGCCCGCAGTCGTATATGTACCGAAAGATTCTGCCGTCGTTAATAAACGTACCTGGCAAGGTGCTCCGCCGCTTTCGGCTACTATTCAGCGTACAAAAGATGGAAACGTCTTCGTGGAAATGAACAAATATATTTCGCTGGAAGCGGATCATTTTACCCGGTCTGTCAGCGGAAAAGGTATCAGCTGGAAAGTTTTACCAGACCATGGAAGAACGGGCTCTGCCGTAACAACCTTCCCGGTAACGGCACCTGGACAGCAACCCGCAGCGGGATCACCGCACCTGGAGTACACCGTCCAAACCGTCAGCACGGGTGAAGTGAAGATTCATACCTACTTCTCGCCCACGCTCAACTTCCACGGTGCAGAAAAGGGATTGCAATACGCCATCTCTATAGATGATGAATCACCGCAGATCATCAGTATCAACAAGGAAGATAAAAACAGCATCAGTGGCGTGTGGAACAAATGGGTAGCAGAAAATATCATTATCAAAACGAGTTCCCACGATATCACCAAACCGGGCAAACACACGATCAAATATTGGATGGTGAACAGCGGGGTGGTCGTGCAAAAACTCGTCGCCGATTTTGGTGGGATGCCTTCTTTTTACCTGGGCCCACCCGTAGCAGCGAACATGAACAAACTTTAAAAACAATTCCTAAAATCAATAAATATCCACATGCATTTTCCGAAAAAAACAATAATAACGGCTATGCTTAGCTGCTGTATTTACAGCTTCAGCCAGGCGCAAACAACGGCGACAAACACCTCGCTCAAGCAAGCCTACCAAAAAGATTTCCTTATTGGCACCGCCCTGAACACTGCACAAATCGAAAAAAAAGATGCTAAAGCCACTGCGCTCATCCTGCAACAATTCAACGCCGTTACGCCGGAAAACTGTATGAAGGCTGAAAATATTCACCCGGGCTGGGATAAATACGATTTCAACCTGGCGGACAAAATTGTAGCATTTGGCAAGGAACACAACCTGGCGGTCAATGGGCATACCCTTGTCTGGCACAGTCAACTGCCGGTGTTCGCACGAAAAATCGTAAGCGTTGATTCCTTCAAAACTTTTTTTACAAATCATATAAGCACAATTGCTTCCCGCTACAGCGGCAAAGTTTTTTCCTGGGATGTAGTGAACGAAGCCTTGAATGAAGACGGCACCATGCGTAAATCTATCTTCCTGGAAAAACTCGGGCAAGATTATGTTACCGAAGCTTTTCGCCTGGCCCAACAGCATGCTCCCAATACTGAATTATACTACAATGATTATAACAATGAACAACCGCAGAAACGTGCTGGCTGTATTGCACTTGTTAAAAAGGTGCAGGCAGCAGGTGTGCGCATCGATGGTGTTGGTATACAGGGGCACTGGCATTTAGGCAAGCTACCTTTGAGAGACATAGAAGAAAGTATTCTTGCCTACCATGCCCTCGGCCTGAAGGTGATGTTCACTGAAGTTGATATTGAAATGCTACCGAGATCTTTCGGCGGTGCGGACGTAAATCAAACCATGGCGGCCAACCCTTCATTAAATCCGTACAAGAGCGGCATCCCGGATAGTTTGCTGCAACAACAGGCAAAAGATTATGAGAGCCTCTTTAAATTATTCCTTAAACACCAAGACAAAATTACCCGCGTAACTTTTTGGGGCGTGCATGATGGGCAAAGCTGGCTCAATGGCTGGCCCGTGCCGGGCAGAACAAATTACCCGCTGTTGTTTGATCGTGCCTTTGCACCAAAACCCGCGTACCACGCTGTACTCGCCTTAAAAAATTAATTACCGGAATTCATACCATTAACCAACCCAACACATGAACCTGTCTGCACAAAAATTATCTGTTGTTGAAAAGATCGGCTACAGTCTCGGCGACCTTGCCGCGAACCTCGTCTTTCAAACACTGATGACCTACCTCGCTTATTTCTATACTGATATTTATGGATTGAAAGCAAATCATGCTTCGGCGTTGATCCTTTCTGTTGGGCTGGTTGCTGCCTTTGTCTTCAACCCGATCGTGGGTGCCATCGCAGATCGCACCGTTTCGAAATGGGGCAAGTTCCGGCCCTGGATACTTTGGACCGCCGTGCCCCTTGGCGTGATCGCCCTGCTTGCATTCAGCACACCTGCTTTTTCTTACCAGGGAAAAGTAATTTATGCAGTGATCACCTATTCGTTACTGTTACTCTTATATGCTGCCAATAACCTACCCTATTCCGCCCTTAGTGGCGTGATCACCGGCGACATGAAAGAACGGAACAGCATGTCGGCCTACCGGTTTGTCGCGGTGATGTTTGCCCAGTTCTTTGTTCAGGTTTTTATGTTGCCCATCATCGAATCGGCTGGTGGTGGCGACAAAGCGATTGGCATCGAGAAAGTAATGACCTGGCTGGCGGTGATCGGCACGCTGATGTTACTGGTTACTTTTTTTACCACTAAAGAACGCATTGTACCAACGCCCGAACAAAAATCAAGCGTGAAAGAAGACCTCGGCGATCTTTTCGCAAACAGGCCCTGGATCATCATGCTGACGCTCACCACGCTGGTATTTATTACACTTGCTATGAAGGGCGGTTCGTACGTGTATTATTTTAAGAACTATGTCGACAAAGAAAGGTTAACAAGCTTCATCACCCCCATCCTCCGTTTCCTTTCAGATATCGGGGTTAATTTTTTTGGAGAAGATCCGGTCTCGGCAGGATTTGGTTTGTTCAACGCGGGCGGTATTCTCTTCATGATCGTTGGCATTACCTTGTCAAAAAGATTTGCCGACAAATACGGCAAAAGAGATGTCTTTGGTGTTGCCTTACTGATCTCCACGGTGTTCATCATCCTCTTTTATTTTTATTCAAAAACGGCCGTAGAACTTATTTTTCTTTCGCAGATTTTGCATGGATTTTTTTATGGGATTACAATACCCTTGCTGTGGGCAATGATCGCAGACGTAGCGGATTATAGTGAATGGAAAAATAACCGCCGGGCCACCGCAATCATTTTTTCCGCGATGATGGTTGGCCTGAAAGTCGGGCTGAGTGTGGGAAGCGCCCTCGTTGCCTGGATCTTAGGCATCTTCAATTATGTACCGAACAGTGACGCGGTGCAAACAGAAACAGCCATTCAAAGTACCAAATTGCTGGTGAGTGTTTTCCCGGCGCTGCCATTTTTATTGGGTGTCTGTTTGCTATTTTTCTATAAGATCAACAGGCAGCTGGAGGTTAAGATCGAAAGCGATCTGAAGGCGAGACGAGCCTGATATTATGAAGCATGATTTCACCTAAAATTAAAGTATGCCGGAAGCAAGTATTGAATATATCAATTTTGACAAACTGATCAGCGAGTCAATTTCGGAACCCCTCGTAACACATATTTATACAGCGGATCCATCGGCCCATGTGTTTGATGGCAAAATTTATATCTACCCTTCGCACGACGTAGAATCGAATGTCCCGTTTGATGACCTGGGCAGTCATTTCGCTATGGAAGATTACCACGTTATTTCTATGGATTCTCCGGGGAGCAAAACGATCGATCATGGTATCGCATTGCATGTACAAGATGTTCCCTGGGCCAAAGAACAAATGTGGGCGCCGGATGCAACCGAAAAAGCGGGGACCTACTACTTATTCTTTCCGGCTAAAGCGCACGATGGCATCTTTCGCATTGGGGTTGCTACCAGCTCTTCTCCTGCCGGTCCGTTTACGCCCCGGCCTGCAGCGATTCAGCACAGTTTTTCGATTGATCCGGCGGTCTTCAAAGATGAGGACGGCAGCTACTATTTATACTTTGGAGGCATTTGGGGTGGACAACTGCAGCGGTGGAGAGCCGGCGAATTTATTGCTGAAGGTGAGGGCCCATTGGTGCACCTGCCAGCGGATGATGAACCTGCACTTTGTCCGAAAATGGCGAGACTCAGGGATGACCTGCTCGAGTTTGACGAGGCTCCAAAAGATATTCTCATCATAGATGAAAACGGAGATCCCCTCCTGGCGGGCGACACAGACCGTCGTTTTTTTGAAGCGAGCTGGCTGCATAAATACCAGGACAAATATTATTTCTCTTATTCTACCGGTGATACGCATTTTATTTGCTACGCAATTGGAGGTTCCCCCTACGGTCCATTCACCTATGCGGGGAGAATTCTCAATCCTGTGGTAGGTTGGACCTCGCACCATTCAATTTGTAGCTTCGAAGGCAAGCATTATTTATTTTATCATGATAGTAGCCTAAGTAAAGGAGTAACCCATTTGCGCAGCATCAAAATGACCGAACTTGAGTACGATGCGTCCGGAAACATAAAAACAATTAGCCCTTACCGTGAGTAGCGAAAAAAACGCAGGGACGTAACTGCCTTCATTCATTTCAAAAAGTTCAGGATGACCTTCAAATCATGGATCTTTCTATTTATACTTGCCGTCTGCACGCAGGATCTTGCAGCGCAGGTAAGATTGCCACGCCTCATCCGCGACAGCATGATATTGCAACGGGATCAAAAGATAAAATTATGGGGATGGGCATCGGCAAGGGAAAAGGTAAACATCCGTTTCAACCGGAAAGTGTATAAAACCACTGCTGATAAAGCGGGGAACTGGATGGTCAACCTGCCACCCACCAAGGCAGGCGGTCCTTTCGAAATGGAGATCTACGCAACAAATAAAATTACCCTTCGGGACATCCTGTTTGGTGATGTCTGGTTCTGCAGTGGCCAGAGTAATATGGTGCACCAGATGAACATTCATGACGTCACCTATGCGAAAGATATTGCTGCGGCAAACTTCCCGCAGATCCGCCAGTTCTGGGTTCCAACGGTAACAAACCTCACAGGGCCGCAAGCAGACTTATCCACCGGTCATTGGAGGGCAGCCGTTGGAGATGAGGTTCGCCCCTTCTCTGCCGTCGCTTATTTCTTCGCAAAAAAAATTCATGAAAAATATGCTGTCCCCGTCGGCATCATCAATGCCAGTGTTGGCGGCACCCCGATTGAAGCCTGGATTAGCGAAAAGGGATTCAACCAATTTCCTGGTTTAACCAGCAGGATCGAGAAAAATAAAGACACCGCGTATGTCAATGATCTCAATAGAAAGTCAGCATCAAATCTTAAACGCACTACACCGGTGGATGCGGGACTTGGGCAGAAAAAATGGTTTGAAGCCGACTACTCACCAAAGGGATGGCGAACTATCAATGTACCGGGTTACTGGGAAGACCAGGGCCTCAACAATCTGAACGGTGTCGTTTGGTACCGTAGGGAAATTCAACTGCCTGCTTCCATGGCTGGACAGGCTGCCAGGGTTTTCTTAGGAAGAATTGTCGATGCAGATGACCTATATATCAATGGTAAAAAGGTGGGCACTACCGGTTACCAATATCCACAGCGCAGGTATTCCATACCGAAAGATGTGTTGAAAGCGGGCAAAAATATTTTCATAGTACGCGTTACCAACACCAGTGGCAAGGGTGGCTTTGTGCCCGATAAACCGTATTACATTTTTTCCGGCGCTGACACGGTAGGCCTGGAAGGTTCCTGGCAATATAAGGTTGGAGGGGTATTCCCGCCGACAGCTGGAGGGCCGGGCGGTGGTATCAATGCGCAGAATCAACCCGCCGCTTTGTATAACGCCATGGTGGCGCCAGGAATAAACTATGCTATCAAAGGTTTTTGCTGGTACCAGGGTGAGGCTAATACCGGCCGCGCAGATGAATATGAAAAGCTCTTGCCTGCATTGATCCGGGACTGGCGCAGCAACTGGAACCTGGGTATGCTTCCCTTTCTCTTTGTTCAGCTTCCGGGATTTATGGACTATAACTATTTACCTGCCGAAAGTCAATGGGCAGCATTAAGAGAAGCGCAACTAAAATCACTGTCTGTGCCAAATACCGAAATGGTGGTTGCCATTGACCTTGGCGAATGGAATGACATTCATCCTGACAACAAAAAAGATGTCGGCGAGCGCCTCGCCTTAGCAGCTTTCAAAAGCGCTTACAAGGAAGACATCGTCGCATCTGGTCCATTGTTTAAAAGCGCAACCGTGAAAGGTGCTCAAATTGTTGCAGAATTTACCAGTACCGGTGGCGGGCTAACCACAAATGACGGCGAACCGTTGAGTGAATTTGCGATCGCAGGCGCTAACAAGAAATTCGCTTGGGCCAAAGCGATCATCGAGGGAAATACCGTGGTCATTTCCAGCGATGAAGTACCAACACCCATGTATATACGCTATGCCTGGGCCGACAACCCTGTCAATCCAAATTTGTACAACAAAGAGGGATTACCAGCTTCACCTTTTAGAACAGATAAATAAAATGATAGCTGCGAAAAGGAACTTGTTCATACAGGTCACCATAAAAAAATACCAGTGAAAAATTTTATCCCACTCCTGCTCTTGCTGATCAGCATCAACGTTGTTACAGGACAAACTGCCTCCATTGATAGCAGCAAGTTTCCGCCCCTTACTCATTTTACTGCGCAACAGGATCATGCGCAGATGATGCAACAACTGGGCATCAAAAAATTAAGACCTGGGCCAAGCAGCAATCAGAAAGATGCTAACCATGCCAACGAGGACGAAACGATCGCAAATCCTTGTCCGAAACTTCCCGAAGCCTTAGTTAGCAAAAAAGGCAAACAGGTAGTTACGCCGGCAGATTGGTGGAACCTGCGCCGGCCAGAGATCGCAGCCGATTTTGAAAGCGAGATGTATGGGAGCATTCCTACGAAAACTCCGGGCGTAACCTGGACAGCGAAGATCACGGACAACGAGTTCGTTGGCCGCATTCCAGTTTTGGCGCGACAAATGACCGGGCGGGTTGACAATAGTGCCTACCCGTTGATCCAGGTCAACATAAACATGGTACTTGTTCTTCCCTTGAATGTAAAAGGCCCGGTGCCCGTGCTGATCATGTTTGGATTTCCTACGCTCCCCGCCCCGGCGCAACCTAGCCTGGCGGAGATGGAAAAGATCAATACAACCTTCAAAGAAATGATGGTGAAACAGGATCCGGAAATGAAAATCATCTTCGATCGCTATCCTGCATATAATCCCATTACCCGGCTTCCGGGTGCAAGCTTTTTTGCACCTGCCCCGACCGGTGACTCACCTCCAACAGAACAGTTACTGGCAGCAGGATGGGGATATTGTTTAGTAGAAACCGGCAGCATACAGGCGGATAATGGTGCCGGACTTACCCGCGGTATCATCGGCTTAGTCAACAAAGGCCAGCCAAGAAAACCAACTGACTGGGGTGCTTTACGAGCCTGGGGCTGGGGCGCTTCCCGTGTGTTGGATTATCTCGAAACTGATACCCTCGTCAATGCAAAACAAGTGGGCATCGAAGGTGTGTCCCGCTATGGAAAAGCTGCCCTGGTAGCCATGGCCTTTGATCAGCGATTTGCCATCGGGTTGATCGGCTCTTCGGGTAAAGGTGGTGTCACTTTGCAGCGGCGAAATTTTGGTGAAGCGGTGGAAAGCCTGGCAGGTAGTGGTGGTTATCATTGGCTGGCGGGTAACTTTCTTAAATATGCTGCCGCTGAATCTACCTTTGGCAGCAAGACGGGTTGCGACCTGCCGATCGATGCTCATGAATTGCTAGCGCTTTGTGCGCCCCGCCCTGTTTTCGTGAGTTATGGCATCCCGGAAAAAGGAGATGCCAAATGGCTCGACCAGGTCGGTAGTTATAAAGCCACGGTCGCGGCTGGCGCTGTTTATAAGCTGTTAGGTGCAAAAGACCTCGGCGTAAGCAATGACTACAATACGGAGAAAATGCCCCCTGTATTAACTGGCGTCTTAGACGGGCCACTTGCCTGGCGGCAACATGACGGCGGGCATACAGATGCACCAAACTTTCAATTCTTTATTCCCTGGGCAGGAAAGGTTTTAGGCTACGAGAAACGTCCAAAATAATCATTCACTATCTTGAACATTCAATTGCTGAAGATGAAAAAAAATTGTCTCGCTGTCCTGGTGCTGTTGCTAGTCTGTATGCAGGCTACTGCCCAAACAAATAAAACCTGGCGTGGTAAGAAAGCAGCCGTTGTCATTACCTACGACGATGCCATTAACCAGCATTTGGATAATGCCATACCCGTGCTGGATTCTTTGGGATTAAAAGCAACTTTCTATGTGACTGGTTTTTCAGCATCCATGCGCACTCGTTTAAACGAGTGGAAAAGTGTTGCACAGCATGGACACGAATTGGGTAATCATACGATGTATCACCCCTGCACCGGTGGCACTCCCGGAAGAGAATGGGTGCGCCCGGAGCAGGACCTGGGCAAGTACACCATTGAACGCATCGTGAATGAAACCCGTGCCACTAATCTTTTATTGCAGGCACTCGATGGCAAAACAAAAAGAACTTTCGCCTTCACTTGTGGTGATACCAGGATAGGAGACTCATCATTTGCACCGCTGCTAAAAAATGATTTTCTGGCGATGAGAGCAGTGCGCAATGAAATGCACCAGCTCAACGAAATAAAACTCGATGATGTGGATTGCTACCTGGTAAACGGGCATACCGGCGAACAATTGATTGAATGGGTTAAAAAAGCTGTCAACACCAATTCCTTACTCGTCGTGCTTTTTCACGGAGTGGGAGGTGGCAACGGCCTGGATGTTTCCCTGCCTGCGCACCGACAGTTCCTCGAATATTTAAAACAACAGGAAAAGGACATTTGGATAGCACCGATGGTCGAGGTGGCAGAATTTATAAAAACTGCGCATAACCATTAAGGTGACACCAGTTGGAGAAATGAAAAAGCCATTCTCTGCTGCGCAGACTTGTTATCTTTCTTTTACTTTACTTCCCTTTTACGACAATACGAGGCGTTGTGGAATCTACGCAATTGTCGATCATTTCCTCACCAATTCCCAGGCGAAACAGGCGCCATCTTTTCGATCAGGCCTGGTGCCAGGCGCATCGGCGGATGCAAGACTTTTAGCATGCGGGTCTGCAAACAAATACCTGTGCGTACTTAGAGACATTAACATCAGGTCGCCTTGTAACATATCCTGCCATTGAAAGGTAGCCGCTTCACCGGGATCATTTTTTTCAATTCTTACCTGAGCCATACCACCCGCCCCAACGATCGTAACATAGCCACTGTCCTTGGCTGACTGCAAGGCGATCCGGCCATTTCCACGATCGAGTACTTTAAAGTAAGCCATATTCGTTTTTACCAGTGGATCGTTTGCCGGCAACGGGCGAACGAAATCTTTCCAGTTGGCCAGCACCGTTCCATCTGCAAGCGAGGTAAGTGTGATGTATTGATCATAGGGAATAGGCTTCGTGAGACCGCTAGCCCGGGGTTCACTCACAATGAAATTGTTGAAGTCAGCATATCCTCCCGTAGCGCCGCTATTATTGAAATGAAACAGGGCATATCGCACACCCTGGAAAGTCCGCAACTGGAATGGCATGATCACGGTGTCGCCCAATACTTGAAATTTTTCTCCATCAACACTGTAACTGAACAGGGCCTTATCTGTATCAAAATTACCGTGCGTCCGCAACCAGAGTCGTTTTGCCGTCACTTCAATACTATCCTGTTCGCCCGTCTGCTGGTTAAATATTTTTATTACAGTTCCCTTACTGGTCCTGGCTACACCGATAGAGGCGTACGGGAGATTTAGTAATGCAAGACCGGCAAGATCACCTTGTTTCATTCCCGCTGTTTCAATTTCCGTTGTCGCAAAAGATTCAGGTCCGATCGCTCGTTGGGTCAGCGAATTTTGTGCGGTCCAGAAATTTGTTGCAGGAAGAGAACGTAAGCGCAAATAACCCTTTCGCTCAGCCAGGGACCATTTTGCATCATTGGGTACATGGTTCCATTGCCAGATTGGTTTCAATTTGTTGGCGTAGAAATCATCCGAGCGTTCATAGGGAGCACGTGGTTGTGTTGTAAAGCCGGTATTGGGTTTGATCCAGGTTCGGGGCGAACGGGTTAAGTTTCCGGCAAGGCCGAAATACGGCCAGCCGTCTTTCCAGGTAACGGGTGATAAGGCAGTTAGTCGCCCAACTGAATTGTAATCCATCATCGACCAGCCCCACCATTCACCGCTTTGGGTTTGTACAATGCCGCCCTGGTGCATGGGAACACAGCCAACATAATTGTCGACGGGTGGTGACAGTTTGAATGGCGGTCCGTTCCGCGTGTCGCCGAGGCGCCAGCCGGTGCCCACCCCAAGACTTTCTTCAGCGCTCATTACATTTATTTCGTATGGTCCCCCGGGCTTATCTGCACGAAGGCATACCTGGTAGCAAAGCGGGTCATAGTTCGTATTCGTGATGTAATACTTGCCATTGATCTTATAAAAATGGCAGCCCTCTCCCGCTCCCTTTCCTTTTGGGACAATGATCCTTTCTGTACCCTCCTTTGCATCGAGAAGGTCTGGCGTCAGTTCAGCCATCTTCAATTCATCATAGCCCCAAACGACATACACCTTTCCATCATCATCAAATAGGACGGACAAATCATGGAAAGATTTTTTCATCCGGCTTTGTTTCCACGGACCCTTGGGATTGGTAGCAGTAAATAGCTGGGCCGTCTGACCGTTAACGTTCGTAAAGATGTAAAAGGTTCCCTTGTGATAACGAAAGCTTGGAGCCCAGATTCCCTGCCCATAAATATCCTTTCCATCCTGTAAGTGGTAGGCTGGTCCAAAGTCCAGCTTGTCAACAGCGTAAGAAAGGAATTCCCAGTTGACGAGGTCACGCGAATGCAGGACGGGCATGCCCGGCATGGTATGCATGGTCGTCCCGGTCAGGTAATAATCATCCCCTACGCGGATGAGGTCTGGGTCAGAAAATTCATCATAAAAAAGCGGGTTGGTGAAACTCCCATTTCCATTATCAGCCGTCCAGGTTCGGTTATTTCCGTTTTGTTTTTGGGTTGAAGGCGACCCGGCTTCGGAATTTTGTGCGTTACTAACCGCTACGCATAATGTGGCTAACAGTAAACAAAGAAATTTCCTGTGCGCATTTTTGGAGGGAACAAGTTGGGATAAGATCATGGTAAATTTTACTTGGGGTGTAAAAGTAAAGGTTGCTTTTTACACTCCGCTACTTTACCCCAGGTGAAAGCGACCTGCAGGCAACAGGATTTTTGTTTAATAGAAGCATCATAGTTTTCCATTTTAAAAGGCACGATTACCTGGCCTCAAAAAAATAATGTACATTTCATAAAGAAAGGAATTGGCCCTGCCTGCCGTACAACTCTAATATGAACGCTACCATCACTGCCGAAAATAAAACGAACTTCCTCCTCATAGAATCGCAGGGAGACCTGCTGAACACCGCTGATCTTTTTGAGCATTGCAGGATCGTTTTTGCAGAGATCGCAAAACATGGACTGAAGAAAGTATTGATCAACGAACCGCAGTTAAATTTTCCCAGGGGGCTCTTTCAATATTATGACCTGGTGATGCAATATGTAAATAATTTTCCCCCGGAACTGAGGTACCTGAAACTGGCGGTCGTGATGTCGAAAGACTACAAAGAGATTGCTGACTTCTGGGAAACAGTCAGTGTAAACCATGGATTTGAATTCTTCACTTTTGATAATTACGAAGAAGCGCATACCTGGCTTTTAACCTAGGCAGGTTTGGTGTTCAAATTCATTTTGATAAACGCCTCACTGACCTTCACTCGCTAACTTTAATTCCCGCAACCGATTTGCAACTTTGGCCTCCATCTTTTTTAAGGCTTGTGTGTTCCTCAGCCCGATAAAAAATCCTTTCGCGTGTTGTTCAACAAATACGTTAGTGGCTTCACGGTCGCTTTCCAACCGCCAGTTGTACAAAATGAAATACCCGGGTTTTTTCTTTGACCAGCCAAATGAATGGAATTGCTGGCAGGAATGAATGCTGGATTTAAAATTCATCAGGCCGGATGTGGTTCGGAACTCTGCCCCTTCTTTCAACCCGCTTTTGAGATATGCCTTGCGATTTCCCGCCTGCCAGGTATGCCAATGATTGATACCGGTCAACAGCGACCAGACCTTTACCACCGGCGCATCGATCTTGATGCTCTGTTTGATGATGATGGGGGTTTTCGAATTGAAGGGGAACTTCATATATAACTTAATGATAATTTCGTGCCAATCCTGCGGAGCGTGTCTTATTACTTTTTTAAAAGTTAACAAAAGATGGTTTTTGTTTAATCGCTTTTGGGTTTTTGCTGGGGTTGGTTGGGTTGTAAACATCCAGTGTAGCTATGTTTTTTTATAAAGCTTCCATGCATACTTTGGAACCTGTATTTGAGGATGCGCCTTTTCGAAGAGTCTTTTTACTTTTTTTCTTAGAAAAAAAATCAAGGTCAAAAAAATGGATTTGAATGAAGAAATCATTGATACATTCTTCAGTGAGGTTACCAATTCCGACTTACGATTAGCCAGCATACATAAATGCAGTTGAAGAAATCTTTGACCCATTTTCCATTGGACTTATCAACTCGACTTTATCATATCGCCTCGCCTAAAGGCAGTTAATGCTGTGGCTAAATATCCTTCCACTCATGAACAGTTTATTTACTTTTTTTCTTAGATAAAAAAAAGTAACAAAAAAAATCAAGGTCAAAAAAAATGGATTTACATGAAGAAATCTTTGACCCATTTTCCATTGGACTTATCAACTCAACTTTATCATATCGCCTCGCCTAAAGGCAGTTAATGCTGTGGCTAAATATCCTTCCACTCATGAACAGTTTATTTACTTTTTTTTCTTAGATAAAAAAAGATTCTGTGTTAAGAACCAATACTAATTTTTTTAATTTTGTTCTTTAGGCGGCACAAGCCAGCCTGTTTAGAGCGGTCAGTGTATGATCGCTTTAATTTTTCTAGTTATTTATACCGCCTCTGCTTTGTTCAAATAATTTTTATCGTAAGGTCGGTGAGTTTTAAAAATGGTGTAGGTCATTTCCAGTAGCTTTCTTTGTACTGCTACTCCGGCTTTCATCTTGATCCCATTTTTTGATACCAACCTGGCAAAAAGTGCTTTAAACCGTTCATCATATCTCATAACTGACAATGCAGGAAAATACATCGCCTTACGTAAGTATTTATTCCCCTTCTTTGATATCCTCGGTTTGCCTTTTACGGATGTGCCTGATTGCTTTTCTACTACATCTAATCCTGCATAACTCGTTAGCTGTCGCTTATTTCGGATCAATTCAAAGCCATTTGTTTCTGCAAGTATAGTTACTGCTGTCAATGTTCCTATGCCAGGTATAGTACTGATCAGTTGTACAGTTTCGTTTGTTTTCGGATCCTTTTTCACAATGCGCTGTATTTCCTCTTTGATTTCTACTTCCTGTTTATCCAATAACGTTATTCGCTTTTTCATTCGCAGCAGACTGGTTCCACCCGGTTCGGCTTCTGATTTTTCAGCATGTAACTGGTTTTTTACAATCGTTCTTTCCTGTATCAACTGGTCACGCTCTCTTACCAGTTGCCTTAACCGCTTGTAAACCGGGTTAGGACGTTTCCAATCTTCAAGTTTTCTTTCCAGTCCAAAAAGTGCAATTGCCTGTGAAGCGGTCTGATCATTGATGGTTTTAACCTTCAACGTACGGAAGTAATTGCTGACCTTGTTTGGAAGCACAATACTTACGGCATATTGCTGGTCGCATAAATAATAAGCTAATGATTCATGGTAGACACCTGTTGCTTCCATTACAAAACGAAGTGGTACGTCGGGGTCAACCAATTTCTTTACCCAGACTTCCATGGCATTAAAACCTTTAAGACTATTGGGGAATGCTTTACTGGCATATAGCTCCGGTGCCCAGTCTTCCGTCATCCTTCCCAAACAAACAACTAATTCTTTTTGACCTACGTCAATTCCTAAAATCTGTTTTACAAGCTTTTTCATACCAATGTTTTTAAAGTACAAAAAGTGATATCCCTCTTCATTTTTTCTCCTGCAGGATATTCAGGATAGCACCAAGCATGCTTCCTTACATTCTGTTCAAATTCCAAGAGATAAAAAAGTATGAGGTTATTTCTTTTTTCCAGCATACCTAAAGGTTGCTTGTAACAAAATGAACTCTCATACTTTCACTTTTAATCTAAAATTATTGGTATCTCAACACTATTTTAAAGAACTATTTTACCTATTACAAACATAGGAGTAACAAAAAAAATCAAGGTCAAAAAAAATGGATTTACATGAAGAAATCTTTGACCCATTTTCCATTGGACTTATCAACTCGACTTTATCATATCGCCTCGCCTAAAGGCAGTTAATGCTGTGGCTAAATATCCGTCCACTTATGAACAGTTTATTTACTTTTTTTTCTTAGATAAAAAAAAGTAACAAAAAAAATCAAGGTCAAAAAAAATGGCTCCGCCTTTTTTGACCGGCCCGCCCACGACAGTTTAAATGACATGTCATTGATAAGTTAATCCTTCTCACCCTGTACCTGTGATCTTCCGCGATTTCCAAAGTCTTAGTTTACCTAAGCGTCTTGTACTTCTGGCTTCGGTTGAAAAGTTTACCCAGATTCGAAACTCCCAACTACCGCTTTTACCAGTTCCTTCTTCGTGATTTTGTTACCGTTCTACATCTCATTCATTCGTCGGCGAACAGTTTATCAAAACCAACAAAACGCTCATCACAATGACAAAATTGGAAAGTAAATAATTTTCAAAATTTGACTCTGCATTTCTCGCACCAGTCGTTGCATAAGGCGCATCTTTCGGTTCGGTGACGACGAAGTCGGCATTGAAAACATCGAGCGTTAGCGAGAATTTTCAATGAGGCGAAAGCAGCGCCGTTGCAATGACGCTGCCCCGCCGGCGGAAGAGGCGAATGCGCCGAGTCGAATTAATTTAACGAATTATCAAAACACAAAAAGCAACAAAAGAAAAAAAAAGTTAGAGTCAATGAGTGAAACAATTTGACTCTGCATTTCTCGCACCAGTCGTTGCATAAGGCGCATCTTTCGGTTCGGTCCCGATGGAATCGAGATTGAAAACATCGAGCGCAGCGAGATTTTTTAAAGAAGAGAAAGCAGCGCCGTTGCAATGACGCAGCCCCGCCGGCTGCAGAGGCGAATGCGACGAAGTGAAAAATGTAAAGATGAAAGAAAAAACGGCACAAAAAAATATGCTCATATTTTTTTATCGTGCGCTAAGCACCAACTGCGCTGGTTGTAAACCCTTCGCAGTTGCCTTGAATACGATATTTCCTTTTGTATTTTTTGACTGAACCATGGCGAGACAAAGGCCATTAAACGCCTTGCGGTGATTTGCTTTGAAAGATTCCAGGCTTGTTTGAAGACCGTTATCCACCCCCGCAATAAAGCCGCTTCCCTGTACTTCAAAATTGATAAGGTCAGCTGCATCCGGTACCAACGTGCCATTTTCGTCCAATACTTCTACAGTAATAAAAGAGATGTCTTTTCCATTGGCGTTGATGGTGGTTCTATCCGCGGTTAGGCGTAACCGATAGGGCTTTCCAGCTGTCCTTCGTTCTGTGGTAAGCACCGTTTTTCCGTTTCTCCGTGACCCGGCTTTTAGAATTCCCGGAGCAAACTTCACTTGCCACAGCACATGAAGTGCATCGCCTTTTTTTCGGCGGGTACCCAGGGATCTTCCGTTTAAAAAAAGTTCCACTTCATCAGCGTTATTGAAATAGGCTTTCACATCGATGGTTTCGCCAGCCTTCCAATTCCAATGAGGCATCAGGTGCAGCACATTTTTCTTTGTCCACTCTGACTGGTACATGTAGTAAACGTCTTTTGGAAATCCCGCCAGGTCAACGATGCCAAAATAAGAACTTCGCGCCGGCCACGGGTACGGCGTTGGCTCACCGAGATAATCAAAACCCGTCCAGACAAAGAGGCCGGATAAAAAATCATATTTCTTGATCGTCTTCCAGGTGTCTTCATGGGTGCCGCCCCAATAAGCAATGGCGTTGTCGTAGGCAGACACGGTGAAATCGGGGTTACCGTTGTCAAAAACCTTTTGTCCCTTCGCGGGCCAAATGCGCAGGCTGTCCGCAGGCAAATCGTAATGTCCGCGGGTAGCGATCGCGGAATTGGTTTCACTGGCAATAAACTTCTGACCGGGATAGCGCTTAAGAAATTCCGGGTACATCAAATGATTATAGTTCCAACCCAACACGTCCAATGCCTTTGCCTGGTAGATGTAGTTTTTCAGGGTGTCCATTTCCGTTAGTGCGGAAGTGACCGGCCGCGTTGTATCAATATTTTTGATAATGCTGACCAGGTCAGTCGTTATGGAAGTTCCGGTACTGTCAAACTGCTCCCGGATCTCGTTACCAATGCTCCACATAAACACAGAAGGATGATTCCGGTCACGCAACACCATGTCCGCAATGTCTCTTGCATGCCATTCCTTGAAATCGAGGAAGTAATCAAATTTGTTTTTCTTTTTTTGCCACATGTCAAATGCCTCCACCATCACGAGAAAACCCATCTCATCACAAAGATCTAAAAACGCAGGAGCGGATGGATTGTGTGAAGTTCGGATGGCGTTGCAACCCATCTCCTTCAGTATTTTTAATTGCCTTTTCGCAGCAGCTTTGTTGAAGGCTGCACCCAAGGCTCCAAGATCGTGGTGCATGCAAACACCCTTGATCTTGAGGGATTGATCGTTGAGAAAAAAACCTTTCTCCCGGTCGAAATAAATGGAGCGAATTCCGAATCGCGTACTTGTTTGGTCGGTAACTTTTCCCCCGCTGACAACAGTTGTGACGGCTTTGTATAGATGAGGATCGTCGATCGACCAACGCGTCGGCTTTGAAATGGTGATGTTCACGACATGTTTGTTGTATCCCGGTTTGAGCAAATTTCTTGCAGCAAGATTTCTTGTCTCCTTATGAATCAGCTGCCCAGCCGCATCATAAATATCCGTGTAGATAAAGCAGGGACCAATCAGTGCCTGGCTGCTATCGAGCCTGGTTTCAATGTTGATCCTGGCTTCGGTGGTTGTTATGAACGGGGTGCTGACGAAACTTCCCCATTGCCCGATGGCGACCTGGTTTGTCTTAATAAACCAAACATCGCGATAGATCCCAGAGCCGGTATACCAACGCGAATTAGGTTGTTGAGAATTGTCGGCCTTAACTGCAATGACATTTTTTGATCCATCAAATTTCAAAAATGGCGTTAGCTCGTAACGGAAGGTAACGTAACCATTTGGGCGCTTGCCGAGATGGTGACCATTGATCCAAACCTCGCTTTTTTGTTGCACCCCTTCAAACTCGATAAAGATCCGTTTGGTCTTATCCCCGCCATCCAGGGTAAACAATTTGCGGTACCAACCGATCCCGCCGGGAAGCGCTCCGCCCTGCGTTGTTGCTGGTGCTTTTTGATCGAATGGTAGCGCAATGCTCCAGTCGTGAGGAAGATTTAAACTTTGCCAATCGGCATCGCCGAATGAAAGCGCAGAGGCTGCAGAGTCATTGCCTAAAAAAAAATTCCAATCATTGTTGAAAGCTTCAACAGTTCGCACCTGTGCCTGCAATGAGCGTATTGATAGAAGCAGCAAAATAACAGGTAGAAATCTTTTCGTCATCACTAAAAATATTTAACGGCTGGCAACTGCAAATCAATACCAGTTGCAACAAGTGTTGAGTTTTTGTTTGGTGCTACTTTGCGAAACCCAGTTTAGTTTTCCCGAGATCTTTTGAAGTCGCAACCGCGATTCCCCGCTGATCTTTATTATTCACTGCACAGTAAAAATGATAAACTATTCCTTTGTGCTTCAGTACGAAAGATTTGTGGGCATATAGCTCGTCGTAAGGCTCGGTGGAAGAAACAAGGTTATCGCCTGTCCAGTCGGTCCAATTCACCAGGTCGTAGGAACAGGCGAAACGATTGAACGCTCCTTTGCGATCTTCCCAGAAGGCACCGAAATAAAACATCACCCACACATCGCCGATCTTTTGGATCACAGGATCACCAGTGATACCAACCGGGTGATGAACGATGGGCTCCGTTTTGAATCGTTTCCATTTGATCATGTCATTCGAAACCGCCATCCCGATCCGCTCGAACCAGCGAGTTTTTTTGTTATCCTTTGCCGAGTCCCCATTGGCATTATAGTACATCACAAAGGGGTAGCCGGTTTTCTTTTGCTTGTCCCAGATCACGGAGCTTTTAAATTCTTTTTTATTCTCCCACCAACGAACGTCGGGATCGGTAGAAGCTAAGACTGGCTTGGGATGCCGCGTCCACTCATGCGCAAGGGTTGGATCTTTCGGCGTGTAGGCGATGCCGATAGAAAGCAGGCCTGATTCATAGCCGCGTTGGTTACCGCCAAAATAACTCATCCAATATTTACCCTTGTATTTCTGCAGCTCGTACTGCCCTCCCCATTGCGTACTTGTCAAGGCATTATAGCCGGCTTTCTGATGCGCATCCCACAAGGTTGTATCGGCTGAAAATGACAACAACGGACCTTTTGTTTTCCAATCAAGGAGATCGTTGCTTTCTGCCAGCCAGGTTTCATAACCACGGCCATCAAAAACCAGGTAAGTCATATACCAGCGACCTTTTCTTTGAAATACTGTTGGACAATCCATCTTTTTGGAATCACTTTGTGGCGCCAGGACCAGGCCGTATTTGTAGGGTGTTTTTACTTCGTCGTAAATTGACTGCATGGTTGCCTGGTCAACCTGCGCAAATAATACATTCGGTAACCAACTCCAGAAGGTTAGCCCCACAATTATTTTAAATAGTTTAGGTATCATCTTTTTGTCTTATAATTTTTTACAACGAGAACGCGTTCGCCGGAGCCTACGTTAACGAGCATTTTTCCATTCTTTAAAACGGGTCGTTGCTCTTTTGCACCGGCAAGAAAAGGTTTTCCATTCATAAGAATTTGATTTGCATTTTTCGCCGGGAGGTAAATGGTTGCGGTTGTATTTGGTGGGATTGATATTGTTAGTTCAAAATCATTTCCAACTATTTTCCAGCCAGATACAATTGGCCCATAGGGCGATTGATGGCTGGTTTTGGCAAAGCTGATGTCTCCCACCGGTTCAGGATGGATCTCAATTTTTTTGAAAGCTATTGATCCGGCTGGCTGCCGGATTCCAGCCAGGCCACTGTAAAACCATTCCATCAAATGGCCAAGCATGAGGTGATTGTTTGACACGGTTGGTAATGCCTGCCAGGACTCAGTCAATGCGGTGGCGCCTTTCGCCAACTGGTATCCATATCCGGGAACGTCGGAACGATTGTTCATCGCATAGATCACATCAGACCTCCCTGAATTTTCGAGTACGCGTAACAGGTAGCGGTAGCCGATGTCGCCAGCGGTCAATGCATTATTATTCTTTTGGAGATCACCGACAAGGTTTCGTACCACAGCTTCTTTATTGTTCGGTGCCACCAGGTCCATGTATAGCGCCATGGCATTTGAAGTCTGGCTACCCGTTGCGTATTGATTGGTGCGGGGGTTAAAGAACTCTTTATTAAACGCTTTACTCACCTCGGCGGCCAGGGCTTTGTAGTGGTTTGCATCCCCGGTTTTTCCGAGCAGGGTTGCCGCCCGGGTAAGTACAAGTAGGTCATAATGATAAATAGCCGTGGCCGTTACTCCCTTGGTTGTAAGCTGCGAAACGCCTGGATCTTTGGGTCCCAGGTCGTACCAATCACCCAGCCCCTGCGTGAGGATGTTGTTGGTGGCTTTCGTGGCCAGGTAGTTAATGTAGCGCTGCATCATTGGGTATGCTTCTGTGAGCAGGTCTTTTTCACCATACCACTCATACAGGTACCAGGGCAAAATAATCCCGGTGCTGCCCCATTCGGGTGAGTCACGAAACATTTCTCCTCCCCAATCAAACTTTACATATTCAGGCGAGATCTCCGGGATCAATCCATTCTCTGTTTGAGACTTCATCATGTCGTACACCGTTTTTTTGAGCAGGTTGACAACATCATAATTGTACCGGATGGAATTGCCCATCAGGTGCACCTGCTCCAGCCAACCCAATTTTTCGCGGTGCGGACAATCGGTCAGCACGCTTTGCATGTTGCTTTTTATTGACCAGTCGATCAACTTATAGGTTTTGTTGAACAACTCGCTGGAACAGGTGAAATCCCCGATCTTCGCTGCGGAGTTTCGCATGTGCAAGCCTTTTATTTCGAGTATTTCTGGAAGCTTTGCAGGATTCGTCATGTCTTTCGATACGGCACCGACGACTTGCAGATAGCGAAAACCATAATAAGTAAAACGCGGTTGCCAACTCTCAGCTTCATCGCTTTTTAAAACGTACTGAAGAATGAAGGGATTACCGGTTGCTTTTTGATTTGCGGTACCAGAGGAAGTTAGCAATTCAGCCGGCAGGATACGGATGGTATCGCCACGTTTACCCTTCACCGTTATAGATGGAATTGCAGAAGCATTTTGACCCAGATCAACTACAAAGCTGCTGTCGGAGAGCCGGGTAGTTCTCGTTGGAACAAATGTTTCAAAAAACTTGATGGGCTCAAGCAGTTGCGAGCGCAGGGCTTTGGCTCCGTCCACTTCAATGGCTTGTTGCCACCCTGAGTCATCAAACCCTGGCTTGTCCCACCCGTCCTGCTCCAGGCGGGCATCATAGTCTTCGCCACCAAAGATCGACGAGTAAGTAATTGCAGAGCGGGCTGCCTTCCAGCTTTCATCGCTGACGAGGTTTTGTGTAGACCCGTCGCGGTACTCGATTAATAAACGACAAATCATTTTCGGGTAGCCTATCGCGTTAGTCATTTTGCGGTAGCGTGTCCTCGGGATAAGGTGAAATCCATTGCCAAGCAGGACGCCAATTGCGTTCTCGCCTTTTGCAAGATTTTTAGTTACGTCAAAAGTTACGTACATAGCTTCCTGGTCAAATTGTGTCCAGGCTGGATCGAGGAAATGATCGCCGATTTTCACCCCGTTAATGCTGGCTTCAAACTGGCCCAGCCCGGTTATAAACAAGGTGGCATTGGCTACCGAGTTTGAAACGGAGAAACTTCTGCGCAGCATCGGCATAACATCTTTAGGAACAGGGAGCGTCTTTGGACCGCGATCTGGAATACCAACAATGAGCTTCAGTGAATCTGGTAGCTTCTCGTAACCGATCCAGCGGGCATTGGCCCAGGCCGCCGTTCCTTCCAGGCCCATTTGCCAACTTGCGGGCTCACTCCAGGCAGAACTATTGCCGTAGTTATCCCAGGTCATCACTTTCCAAAAATACCTGCCGGCATTTTGCAAAGCTGAACCGCGGTAACTGATCTGGATCGATTCGTTGCTGCTAACTTTCTTACTATCCCATTTGTTTCCCTGGTCGCGTTTGAGTAACGCGGGATCATCAGCGACCAAAATTCGATACGCGGCCTGTACAACATTCCGTTGCGTTGATTGCAGTTGCCAGGCAAGTTTTGGCGATGTTTTATCAATACCTGCCGGGTTGCTTTTGTATTCGCAGGTAAGCTGGGTAACGGCCAGTTGTTGGGCCGCTCCAACGGAAGTGCTCAGTACCAGGACCAATAAAAAAGTAATTGTCTTCATCGTTAGTTGTTAGTCATCGTGTGTTCGGCCAAAATTTTATTGTATGTCCAGTGCATTGATGCTGAGTCCTGTCGCCGCTGGCGCCAGCAAGCGGATAAGATAATTTCCTGCGTTGATCATGCTACCGGAAGTTGAGTTGATATAGTTTGATTTTCCGACGCGGGTTTTCGTGAAACTCACGGGTTCTTCTTTTAATAATTTTCCACTGGCTTCTAATAGTTGTAAAACACCCGCCTGCGTTTGCTCGTCCGGGTTATTATAAGAGATCGTAAAAGAATAAATATCCGCGGCTCCAATGTTGAAATTCCATTCTACGACGTTCGCTGTGGATGGGGTTGAAAATATGGCCCGGTCCTTTCCATCAACCTGTCCTTTTGCGAGTCCAGGGCCCTTCAAGGTTGCATTGGCAGCCTTCAGACTCAGCACTAGTTTTAAGTCGTAGGCCGGTTCCATGGTGGTGGCAGGCAAGGCGATTACCACAAACCGGGTCGAATCATTTGCTCCAGCGGGAGGGCTATTTTCAGAGCCGCTGATCCTGATCTCCGCGCCTTTGCTCATTCGCTTTTTGTAAATATGATAAACTTCACCGCGACTTGTTTCCAGGACTGTTTTTGTATCCTCAAACCCTTTCATTGACTCCTGGAGCGTCGCAAACATTCCGTGGACTGCAATAAAAACATCGGCATCGCCAGTCAATTGAAAAGCCGTGGCTAATTTGTTTGCACGACTGGCGGTACTTTTTATCCAGGTAGCCCCGAAGAGATTTCCGGGTAAGGAACTCAGCGTAGCGCCGTTGCCGCTGTGCAATTCGACGCCGGTGCTTAACCATTCTTTTATCTCTGTAACTTCTGTACTACCGGTACCGGATGCCTGCAGAATCTTTAACAAGGCTGGAGCAGGTCCGTAAGGTTTGATTGACTTATCTAAGGTTGAGATGGCGATGGCTGAAATGACTGCCTGTCCCGAAGCTACGGTTGGAAATGAAATGGAAAGCTGCCCGCCGTTGATTTTTACCTTCATCGATTTTTTCAATGCTTTGTCATGACCGGCAAGCTTCCAGATGTCGAGGTCATTCAGCACCACCTGCTCGTTTATGGCAACGTCGAATAGACGCCATCCGGTGCAGTTTAAACCTCCGCCCGTTCCAAGCCACGGCTCAATAAAGAATAATTCAACGAGGTATTCTCCATCCGGCACTGGGAAATCAAAACGTAGTTTTTCCCGGCCAAAGCGGAAACTTTGAAACAGGCTCCAGTCGCGGGTTCCCTTGATGGGATCATGGGTGCTGCGCTGGCTGGCGAAGTATGGAGACATGCCCGGGAAATCGTTCGACCAGGAGCTTGCCCCCCAGTGCGGTGAAGGCGATCCAATCCTTGCTTGATTGCTTCCTGTTAACGCCCGGTCTGCCTGCCATAACTGGCCTGCTTCGTCCGTGAACGCGGGGCCGCCACAATTCACCCGGTAGAGATAAGTATAGGTGGGAGTCGGTTTTAGGATGGAAGTTTTTTCGCCTTTCAACCGGTTCAAACCGGGGGCTGCGGGAAGGTGATTCAATACGATCGTATCCCGCGCTACTGCCCTGCCGTTCACATATCCGATGGCGTACAAGACGTTAAATTGTACCGACACAGTGTCCCACGTAAAATGGGTTCCAATGCCATTTCTTTTCCGCTTTCCAAACGAGACTGAATTTATATCGTTGAACAATTCAACTTCATCACAATTCGAGTACACGTCAATGTTATGCTTACTACCGGCAACGGCGACACGATCTGACCAGGTGTGGGATACAATATAGACCATGGGCTCTGTATGTTTCGACACACAGTTAGAGCGGTACATATAAAAAGCGTCGAGGGGTTCTTCCCAAGGCGTGAGTAATCCTTTGTAATTGACAGGACCGATCTTATCCAGTTCGCGGTAGCCTTCGCCACCCTGCACCCGACCGGGGTTGTCGTGCGAAGTGAGCAGCCACATAAAATGACCGGCAACGCTGTCTTTGACGGATTCTGCCAGCCGCAGTTTTGTTTCCATCAAATGGGTCATCCGGTTTTCGCTATAGCTGCTGTCGAGTGCATAAGGTTTGTCGGAATGCAGATCGATCGTGCGCCAGGCACCGTATTCTCCAACAAGTACCTGTTTTTTAAGATCAGCACCATAGGTCAATGGATCTCCACCATAAGTGCCGGTCCAGTTTTGCGGCACATCCCAGTCGGTTCCGCTTCCGCCATTGCAGGTGCTCACGAGGCGTTGTGAAGAAGCAGTTGGATCCAGTTGCCGGATGAGTTCGGTACATTCTTTTGCAAAATCTTCTGGTAGCTTACTTTCATTCTGCAGTCCCCACATGATCACCGAGGGGCTATTTCTTCTTTCCTTGACCCATTCAGTCAGGAGGGTTAAAAAATTTTTGCGGAACCCAGGAGTATCATACCAGACATGGGCCGATTGCTGGGTCCACCATAAAATTCCGAGGCTGTCCCAATACTGCTGGTATGCCAGGTTATGCGGCTGGTGTGCATCCCTGAGCGCGTTGAAGCCGGCTGCCTTTATTTGCTGTACGCGGGTTTTAATCTGCGCTGCAGAAAAGGCGTGACTGTTGCCCAACTGGTGTTCATATTCCGCGATCCCGTTGATAAATACCGGCTTGTTGTTTAATAAAAAAACATTCGGCAACCCAGTCTTACCTACCTGCCATTTGATCTTCCGGATGCCATATTTAGTGCGCAGTTCATCGAGCACTACTCCATTTGAACGAAGCGTTGTAACGAGTGTGTAGAGGTAAGGATCTAACATGCTCCAAAGTTGCGGCGCCTTGAGCCCGGCCAGATCCTGTCTTAGCGTTTGTTCCTTACCGCTAGCTAAACTAATACTACTTCTTGCGGCAGCTACTTCCCTGCCCTTCCGATCGACCAGGCGATTAAGGATCTCTATTTTTTTGGAAGCATTTCCATAATTTTTTATTTCCGTTGACACATGAATGCTGGCAGTTTTTTCATTGACGGTGGTATCGTTCCAGGCGTGGACACCAAACGGTTCGATCTTAACTTCGTTCGTGATCATCAACTGCACCGGCCGGAAAATACCCATCGGTTGAGAGCCTTCGGAAAAACCGCGTTCGTCCGAGCAGCCGCCACAAACCCAGGGCAGATCTTGAATATTGGCAGGATGATCGGCCCGTACGGCCAACAGGTTCGAACGCCCATTGGTATAAACAGCTGAAGTGACATCAAGCGTAAAACTCGTTCTGCCCCCGGCATGGAAACCAACTTGCCGGCCATTCAACCAAACCGTTGCGTAAGAACTCACACCTTCGAAAAACAAAAAGAATTTTTTGGCGCTACGGTTTTCCTGCAGCCGGAAAGTTTTGCGATACCACGCATAGCCATGCCTGTTACCATGGCGCAGCCTTCGAAATCCTTCATATCCATCCCAGTTATGCGGAACCGAAACTGGTTTCCAGTTTGTTGTAATGAAAGAAGCTTTTTCAAAACCAGTCAAACGGGATTCGTTGGTTTCGCTGGCGGTGGTGCTCCAGTTATTGTTGAGGGAAATGATTTTTCTCGGCCCGGCCGGGCTCCTCGCCACCGACGATCCTAAAATAAAAAAGCAGGTGATGGTGCACAGAATGAATTCGCTTGCCGCCGCAGCTTTCGACATCAGAAACTGGCAAACAGTTCGATATGTGCAGTTAATAATAGTCATCATTTCACCTCTGTCAACGAACCATTCAGCTTGTATTTCTTTCCCTTACCTGTTTTTAAAATAATCGTCTTGCCGTTATAGCGCAGTTGGCAATCCTGGCCTGCCAGCGAATTAACAATGCACTCAACCAGTTTCCCATCTTGCCAGTCCAGGTCCAGTACAAAGCCTCCACGTGCACAGATTCCACGGATGTTGCCCGTGTTCAAAATTGCCGGGAGGGCCGGTAAAAGGTCAATATATTTGGTATGACTTTGCACCAGCATTTCGCCGATACCCGCAGCGCCACCGAAGTTACCATCGATCTGGAAAGGCGGGTGTGCATCAAATAAGTTAGGATAAGAGCCCGCCCCAAATTTTGCCGCAGGACTGATCAGCATTTTTACCAGGTTCAGCGCGTGATCGCCATCTTTAAACCTAGCCCATAAATTGATCTTCCAGCCCAGGCTCCAACCCGTGGCGGCATCACCGCGATAGAGCAATGATTGACGGGCGGCCTTCATCAATTCGGGTGTTTCATCAAAGTTGATCTCATTGCCCGGGTATTGTGCCCACAGGTGGGAAACGTGCCGATGCTTATTGGCAGTGTCGTCCACATCTTCCATCCATTCCTGCAGTTGCCCGTAGCGGCCAATCTTGTTCGGCGCTATCCGGTCGTGTTTATCCTGTAATGAATCCCGAAAATTTTTATCTACCTCGAGAAGCCTGCCCGCTTCAATGGTGACCTTAAAGAGTTGCCTGATGATCTGGTGGTCCATAGTTGGACCAGCAACCAAGCCACCCTGCTCGGGCGAGTTGGAAGGCGAGCTTATCAGTGTGCCGGTTTTTGGATCTTGTACCAGGTTTTTATCAAAAAATCTTGCGGCCTCTTTCATCAAGGGATAAGCCGTGTCTTTCAGAAATTTTTTGTTTTGCGTAAAAGCATAATGCTCCCATAAATGTTGGCAGAGCCAGGCCGCCCCCGTTACCCAAATGCCATGATTCGCCGCGTTGATGGGCGCTGTTCCTCTCCATATATCGGTATTGTGATGCAACACCCAACCCGGTGCATTGTAGTATTCCCGCGCCGTTTCTTTGCCTGTTTGCGCAAGCTCTTTGATCATTTCAAATAAAGGCTGGTGCAGGTTTGAAAGATTCAATAATTCTGCCGGCCAATAATTCATTTGTGCATTTATGTTGGTCGTATACTTACTTCCCCAGGGAGGCATTAACAGATCATTCCAGATGCCTTGCAGGTTGGCCGCACCGGTACCCGGGCGGGAAGATGAGATCAGCAGGTATCTTCCGTATTGCAGGTAAAGCGCCATAAACGCGGGATCGGGTGAACCTGCAAAAGCATCAATTCGTTCATCGGTGGGAAGATCACTTCTGTCTTCCTTTCCGAGGTTTACTTTCAGTGTATTAAAGTGCTGCACGTATTCTTTGATGTGTGCATTTTTTATTCGCGTGTAGGCCTGGCCGTTAAGCCCCTTCAAAGCGGAGATACATTTGGCAGCGGGATAGCCGCTGACATCCTTATAATTCTTAAAGTTTGTGCCGGCGACGAGGTAAAGGGTCGCAGTGTCGGCATTCGAGATAACGAGTTTGCCTGCTTGCAGTGCAACCGAACCAGCACTGGTTTTAACCTGCAGGTAACTAACTCCGCGCAAGGCACCGTTTGCAACTTTTAAATGCAGGGAAATGGTGTTGTTATTTATTCTCGTGATCACGTATTTTTTATGTGGGCTGGATAATGATGCTTCAAAATTGATCTTCCCTTTTGAAGATGCAGTGAGCTGCATCACCAACGCCTGGTGCGGCGCGCTTACGAGATATTCGCGGCGATAACTTACGCCATCGGCTTTGTAAGTCGTGGCTGCAATCGCATTAGCCAGATCAAGCTCCCGCTTATAGTCGGTGATTTGCTGATGGTTGAAACGAAGGTGCAGATCACCAAACGGTTGATAGCTTGCCTCGTACACTCCGGTTACCGGCGGCTCGTCGTTTTGGATAAAATATTTCCAGTCCCCGTTCAGGGATAATTTCTCCGTTTCTTTTCCTAACGGATAAATACCAATGTGCCGCGAGGTGTCTTTGTATCCACCGATACCTCCCCTGTCAGAAAAATTGATCACCTGCACAGCGATGATATTTTTGCCGGGATGTAGCAATTCTTTTTTGACGATGTATTTCCTGGCCTCCTGGTTTTGTTGGCTGCCGGCAAGTTTTCCATTGATAAAAGTGCGGTCATAATCGCGGATGCGATTAAGATCAAGCACAAGATCCTGCTCCTGCCAGGCAGCGGGTAATTCAAAAGAGGTACGCAACCAAACTGCTCCATCGAGTCCGTCAAAACCATTTGGTTCCCATCCGTCATAAGCCGGCATGGGCATGGTTTTCCAACCGGCGTCACTGAATTTTTCCGCAGCAGGATCACCATTGATTCCTTTAAGGGCAAACATGTCCTTTACCCATTTCTCCCTATCGCCATCCGCACTTTTCAGGCCCATAAATTCTTTTTCGGCCAAGGCTTCTGCGGCTTTCTGATTGCCTTCAAATAGTAGTTGACGGATGCTGTCAAGGTATTTGTAGGCGCCTTTCTTGTTATAATTTCTTGGTCCGCCGGTCCACAAAGTTTCCTCGTTAAACTGAATTCTTTCTTCGACTGCTCCACCAAATACCATGGCGCCAATTCGTCCATTTCCGAGCGGTAGGGCTTCCGTCCATTTTACGGCCGGCTGCTTATACCACAGCTTCAATTCCTGTGCGAAAATTTGCTGGTTGCCAAAGGCGAGAAACACAACGAATATCGTTTTTAAGAACAGCCTGCTTGGAATGTAAAATGTATGCTGAGTTACTTGTCGCATGAATTCTTATTTGTTTAGGGTTGGTGCCTGTACAAGTGTTGCTGTGCCCAGTTCATTGTTGGAAAATTTAATGTTCAAAGTTTTTTCGCCCTTTGTCTCTGCAAAAATTTCGGTCTCTTTCGTCGGCCAGCAGTTATGTACCAATGCGTGCGTAACATTCGTCAGGCGGATCAACGGCGTTCCCGATTTTGGCGTTTTAGAAGTGAAGCCATTAATTTCTACCCGGTCGCATTCTTCAGCAATGATCGCAGAACCTTTACCGTTATTAACCCGCACATTAATGAGGGAAATATCACGGGCATTCTTTAGAACGATACCGGTTTCGGCCTCAAATACAACATCGGTTAAACTGATATCCGCCACCGGCATTTCTGCCAGGCCATTGATGTACATGGCTTCCTTCGTGTACGCGGTGATGTTACTGAAGCGAATATTTTTGAATTGCGGTGTCCGCTCACTGACAGGCTCGGGTTTTACCTGGGCATATTCCATGTCTAAAACGATCGCCTGGTCGCGAATGTTTTTCATAACGATGTTATCAACCCGGATGTCTTCTACAACACCGCCCCGGCCTCGGGCGGTTTTAATGCGGATCCCGCGATCAGTTCCATCAAAAATACAATTACTGATCGCGATCCTTTTAACGCCGCCACTCATCTCGCTACCGATGACCACGCCCCCATGTCCACTCAACATGGTGCAGTTTGTAATGGTATAATTTTCCGCGGCCATATTCCGGGTCCGACCCGGCACATCCTTACCGGATTTGATCGTAATACAATCATCACCGACACTAATATGACAATTAGAAATGTGCACATATTTGCAGGATTCCGGGTTGATGCCGTCCGTATTGGGCGAAGGAGGATTATTGATGGTTACGCGATCAATGGTTACGTTCTCGCAGAATTCGGGGTTGACCGTCCAGAACGGTGAGTTGGTTATGGTGATGCCTTCGATCAACACATTTTTGCAATACATAGGTTGAATAAACGGTGGGCGCAAAAACCCTCTCTTCATCTGCCGTGCATCATCGGGCAAGAGGATCTTTTTATTCAGGCTGTCAAACAGGAATTGCCATTTACTTCGGGGCTGGCCCTCCTTGTATCCTTCAACAAAATCCCACCATTTCTTTCCATGACCATTAATTAACCCGCGGCCGGTAATGGTAATGTTCTCGGCTTTGTAGGCATAAAATAGTGGAGAAAAACTTATTACATCTACTCCTTCGTAGCGGCTTTCAACCATGGGCAGGTAGTCATTGAAATCGTCACTGAAATGCAGTTCCGCACCCGCGTCTATGAAAATGGTAATGTTTGATTCCAGGTGAATGGCCCCGGTGAGGTATTTACCGGCTGGAAAGTAAACAGTACCTCCGCCGGCCTTTGACGCTGCCGCGATCGCCTTCTTTATAGCAGCGGTTGCCTTAGCGCTGCTGTCTTTTTTAGCGCCGTATTTTGTTACGTTGTAAAATGATTGTGCGTACAAGACTGTCCCGGTAAAGAACAAGATCGAGAAGCAAAAAAACGAACGCATTTGAGTTATAATTGTCATGTGATGTTGTAACAAGGTTGATTTAGTCCGCGTCATGTTGAGCTATTCAAATAGCCAGTCAATTTCTTTTTTAGCGCCGGTTTCAGTGAGTCCGGCATCGTACGCATTGATCACCTGCGTTGCAGGAATAAAACCGAGCACGAGGCAAATCCCTTTTGCCAGCTTCAACGTATTTCTGCCTGCCGGGAAAGTGTAGCTGTGAACGTTTACCGGTGGCAACGTGCCGATGACCACTCCATTCGCGATCCTGGTTTCAGCCTGGCCATAATCATTCGCACTCGCATTGGTTTCCAGCTCGGGAACTTTCAGAAAACTGGTGTCGGTTGTAAACGCTGCAGTTTTAGGATTGAAAAAGCCAACCAACACCTGCACTGGTTGTGTGTTAGCGAATTCAAGCGTTGTTCCGTTAGCCATTTGCTCGCTCACAGAAAACTGAACTCCTTCAAGTCCTTTCAATTCGCTCGCTAAAGATCGGATCGAAGCTGCGGTATCTGTGAATGGTTTTGATAGACTGTCCGTTCTATACACTTGTCGGCTTGCTCCCTGCAGGGTTACCGATGCTTTTTTGAATGGAAGTTTTGCGCTAACCGCTTTCGCGGGATTGTTTCTTAAAGAGTCAATGGTTTTTTCGAAATGATTTAGTTCATTTTCAAAAGGCACGAGCACTTCTCTCCAGGTTTTGAAAGTACCATCCACTCCCCTGATAGGAATTTTCCTTTGCTGTGTTTGCATGCTGTTCGCATACAGGTAGGTACTATTTGTCAGATCGGCGAGTTTCCGATATTCCTTTACGCTGTTTTGTAATAACGGTAAAGCCTGCTCGAGATCCTGCACGTTGCTGGAATATTTATACCGAAGAACGGATAAGGCAGCACTTGCCTTATCTGCAAAATGCCGGGCCAGTGCCTGGTAACAATACATGTCGTTTTTCAGGCGGTCAAACTCATCCTTGTTCCGGGTGATGTTAGCCGCCGCGTTTTCAATCGCCGCAACCGCATTGGTTGCATGTGATTTCACCTCATTAATGATTTGCACCGGGGTCTCGCCGTGGTGCGCTTCTTTTTTCCATTCCTTTTCGGCGTATTGCGTCAGCATTTCGCCTTCAGGGCTTTCTCCATCGTACAACAACGTAAACAACCCGAAGCGGTAAGGATTTATTAACTGGGTCATCAACATGCCGAGGGTAAGCGTTTGCCGGTTACCGTCAGTGATTCCGAAGCGGCGCAATAATTTCGGCGCTATTTCCCCTGACTCTTCGTATGCCTTCAAGATGGACTTCCCGGTTTCGAGATCACATCCAAATTTGGTCGCCAATAACCCACTCCAGTAATCAATTTCGGCGGCTCGCGAGCGGCCGGCTTTCCAGGCGTAGCGGCTCCAGGCCTTGTACCAGATCCAGTCACGTTCAATTTGCAACAAGCGTTTACCGGATACACTATCAGCACTGTATGGCCAGTCCCAGTAGGAAGCCTGGGGATACAGGTGCATCCCGTTTCCGCCCATAACTTCGTGCATACCCTTTACTGACTGTTGAATAAAATCAACTGAGCCATATCGGAAAGGCTCAAGGTTTGCAAGGATGTGCACGTTTTCGATCTGTACGCTTCCCAGCTTGCTGAGTGTTTGATGTAAGGCAGCCCAGGTTCCGCGTGGGCGCGGGGTCGTTAGTGCCTCCCCGTTAAACTTTGCTTCGGTATACAAATTTTTATATAAAGGCAAGGCCGCTTTCATCACAGCCGGGGCATCGGCATCATGAGCCCGGAGCACTATTGGTGGTTCGGCTGTTTTTCCCAGCGCTTTTAAGCCATCTTGCACGCCGGGGATAATGGTTTTTGTGAACCATTCAATGTCATCATTGCCGGTACCCTCCATGGCTTCGCCGAGACAAACCATCAATCCGACATTCGGGTATTTTTCTACAAAGGCCGCAATTGATTTGCGGGTGTAGTCCGCTATCAACGGGATGATCGGACGTTCGCGTTCCTGGGTTTTGATCTTGTGATGCGCCGCAAAAGGTTTCGAAACGATGATGTTATAAAACATCTGGATCACCCAAATTCCGCGTTTATCCGCTTCTGTTGTGAGGAACTTATAAATGTCTTCATTTTTCTTAAAGGTTGCTTCGTCAACTTCAACCGCGTATGGATAATCTTTTAACCGCACCAACGAAGCAAACGGATGCCCGTTCCACAAATACAAAGAGTTCATGCGGTTTGTCACCATCGAATCAAGGTATTGGATCCATAACTTCTTGTCGTAAAACCAAGGAAAAGTTTCGGGCGTGTAGGGATATTCATAGACCGTGCGCCCCGGCAGGTAATAAGGTTTCTGAACACCGATACAAGCACCCCGCAACACCATCTCGGGTTGATCAGCAACCTCGATATTTGCGGGCAGGCCGCGGTTTTTGTTGATCTGTTCCACCAGTTCGAGGCAACCATACAAAGTACCCGAAGCGTCGGCTCCGGTTACCAATATGGTTTGCTTATTGGTTGTGATCTCAAAACCTTCTTTTGCTGTCGGCGCTTTTTTCGGGTCATAGAAAGGCAGGCCATTCAACAATTTATCTCCAGCAGTTCCGACGATGATCACTGGGCTGGTGGATGCCGTACTGTTATACTTGAGGAAGGTCACTTTGTAACCAAGACGAGTTAAGGTCGAGAAAAGGCGGCCGGTACCAAAACCCAAGCGGGTATTGGTGTTTGTAACAACAATTGAAACCGATTTCGCAGGTGCTTGTTTAGGGGGTGTGGCCACCATTGTAGAGGTGCAAGCTAACAGTATAAAAAATAATACAGCACGGGTAAACACTAACCTGTTCTTGCCGGCGATATTTACCTGTTCGATGTGCATCAGCTTATTATTTTGATTGGGGATGGATGAACGCTTCATTTAAATATTTTTCAAGCAGGGTATATCCATCAGCTGCGAGTTTATTCCGGTCTTGCGGATCGTTAGGATCTAACGCATTTTTTAGTTCCCAGGCATCGGCCATGCCGTCATGGTCTTTGTCTTCCGGGGCAACCCCTGTTTTATAAATTGGCCACCCACCAACAGCCGAAGGATCATCGACGATGCCCGGCTTGCCAAAACTACCCATGCCGGTTGCTGTACCTGTTTTTGTTTCTTGGACTAGCCGGAGATCGACGGAGTCTCTTACAGGCAACATTGCTCCAGCTTGCCTAAGCACGAGTTCGAATGCCTGTGTTGCCGTATGTGTACTAACGGGTGAGCTTATCCTAAATTCTTTACTTGCCTTCGCTGCCGCTTTTTGATCGGACGGAATCTCATTGATATCTGCGGCGAGCCAGTTATTTTTTGAGCGTTTCTCATCGCCATACATCTGGTTGCCGGATAGAAACCAGGCCGTTACACCGGTAGAGGCACTGCCGGCATCCATCACCTGGATAAATTTTAAAACTGCCGGGGTCGCAGGACCCAGCTTGTAAAAATTGTTTACCATATTCACTTGTGAAATGGCACCCGCAAGTTTTACATCGCCGCCGTAGGCCGCATTTTCGTTGCCCCAGTTGTAGATGACATTGTTCCGATAATCGATAAGCGCCATGGTATCATGCGCACGACCACCATTGAAGCGTACGGCGCGACTGTTCTGGTGAGCGATTAGGTTGTGATGATAAGAAGCGTATTGTCCACCCCACACGCCGCCATATCCACGGTGACCTTTCATGTGCCCGGCATTGTACAATCCTTCACTTACAATGCACCATTGCAAGGTGGTATTTTTGGTATCGTACATGGCGGCACATTCTTCATTGGCCCAGCTAAAGGAGCAATGATCTACGATCACGTCATGGCAGTTCTCCATGTCGAACCCATACACGCCTTTTGCCAGTTTACTACCCGGGCGGGACCGGATATAGCGGATGATAATATTGCCCTGATTACCGTTTTTTGCAGCCCCGTTCAGGATGAACGAATGACCTTTGAGGCAGATGCCGTCACCAGGTGCCGTTTGCCCTGCAATGGTTAGATTCGAGCGTTTAATTTGAAGAGGTGATTTCAATTCAATGATGCCGCCAAGGCGAAAGACAATGGTTAAAGGTTCACCCGGAAATGAGGCCAATGCCTGCCTGAAACTCCCGGGACCATCATCGTTTAGGTTAGTAACTTCGGCCACTTGCCCGCCCCTGCCACCAGTGGCATATTTGCCAAAACCTTCGGCGCCTGGAAATGCGATCTGCTGCGCATATACATTACCGTTAAATAGTACAAAAATGGCGCAGGTCCAAAGCAGGAAAAAGAAAATATTTTTTATATGTGTAAGCTTAGCCGCAATCATAATATTTCATTACCTGCATGCTGCGGAACCAAGGCGCCACAACGCAGTGTGAAGGGAGTATGAAGGGTAAAAATATTTCTTACAGCTGCTCAAACCATCATGTACCTACCTGTTAAATTTTTAACAGGTGTTGCTTGCAGATAAATTGACATACGAGTGAGGTCAAGAGACGGTAATGGCTCATTCCTGTTTGGGAGAAAATCAATTTTGAAAACTTAAAGTTATTTCAGGTAAACAAAAAAAGAAATAACGATGCACAGCAGGTGAAAAGAACCACGCCGCGCTATCAGAGCGATTTCAGGAAAGCCAGGCTCACCGGCACCTGCAAATGCACCTCGTTACTTTCATCTTCAATGTAGAAATTTTTGATGCCGGATTGTTGAGCCGCTTTGATCACTGCGGCAATATCGATCTGGCCCGACCCAAGCGCTACATCATTTTCAATGGGTGTACCACCGCTGAAATCACCTTTGATGCCCTTACGCAGATCTTTAACATGCATCAACTTAAAACGGGGGCCATATTTTTTCAACAACTCAACGGGATCTTTGCCCGGGTGAAAAGCCCAAAGAATGTCCAGTTCAAAATTTACAAAAGCCGGGTTGGTATTTTTCACGATGTAATCGAAATAGGTCCCATTCTCGTAGGGTTGCATTTCGTAGCCATGATTGTGGTAGCAAAAACTGAGGTGGTATTTTTCTTTCAAAATCTTGCCAACAGCATTGAAATCCTGGACGGCCTTCTTTGCATGCTCGATCGTAAACTTATTTTTTTCATGAGGTATCCAGGCTACCCGTACATACGAAGCACCGAGCGTTCGTGCATTTTCAGCGAGTTCAGTTGTTTTGGTAAGCAGGTCGTCGTAACTCACACCAAAGGAGGAGCAGCGCATGCCGCGTTGATCCAGCATTTTTTTTATGTCAGCGGCAGATTTTCCAAAAAGATTGGAAAACTCGATGTTGGTGATACCGAGCGATCTGATGGTATCAAGTGTTGCTTCGAAATTCCGCTGAAAACTATTGCGGTAAGTGTAAGAAACAATGCCAGGGACTTCTTTGAGCAACTTTCCATTCCTGGAATCTTTGACAGCCGTTGTTTCTTTTATTTTAATGTTTTTGAAAAAAACCTGGTTGCCGTGATCCTGCAATAAAATTCTCCCCTTTTCATTCAAACCAAATCCATCAATGTCTTTATACTTGCTGCCTGCAACCAATGTTTTAAAAGCTTCGCTACCGCGTTCGTACGTCAGTACCATAATTCCATTCAACCAATGTTCAACATGCGCTCCATTCGACACGATGCGCAGGGTATTCCATTCACCAATAGGCTTGCTGGGTTTGTTGTTGATAGCGGGAATCAAGTCGTATAATGAAGAAATAGTCCGGTTGCCATTTTTACCCAATTTCGCATCGGGATGTTTTTCATCGTCAAGCACCTGGAATTCCAATCCAAAAGCCGACCTTGGTGAAGACGGAGTTGCCTGTTGAGACGCAACAAAATATTTGACGCCACTATTTGCCCCGGGTGTGAGTTTGAAATCAACCATCAATTCAAAGTTTCCATATTCTTTCAAGGTCACAATGTCGCCGCCATTTGTGGACTCACCCCCACCCGATGGTTCAACCATTAAGATTCCGTTTTCAATCTTCCAACCCTTGGTTGGAAAAGATTCAATGAATGCGCCTTTCCAACCCATACTTGTTTTACCATCAAATAATAATTTCCAACCTTGTTGTTGTTCTTTCTTTGTTAATTGATTTTCCTGGGCAAAAACAGAATTGAACGCATGCACCAGGCTTACCAAAAAGATCGAGGCGATTATTTTTTTCATCAGTTGTAGGTTGGTTGATTTGAAAAATGAACATTGTTATGGTGGTTATTCGGGCAAGCCAAAGTTTATGGAATTTCACAAAAAAATGAAATCGTTCCGCTTGTTGCTGCAATTAAAAATAACTACATAAAAAAAGATGTCAGACAAGGCGTAAAGTTAAGTGATCATGGGCGAGGTTGATGTTCCCACCATACTCGAAATTTATAAAAGTTCGCCTATCATAATGGAAGGGCTGCAAAGCGCATTGTTGACGCCCGCTTGCTTTGTACGTCGGTATTGGCTACTTTGCCCGATATGTCTCCCGCGATAAAAAATAATATTTCCCGCATCATTCCCTTTGGCCTCATCTGGTTCGTATTTAGTTTCGTCTATACGCTATTGGAAAAGGGATTACTCGCCAACCTCGGTTTTTATCCATCTTCGGGAAATACCTATAATTTCCACACAAACATTTTCATCACCCCAGCCTTAGCACTTATCACTGGATTGCTCATTGGCGTGCTGGAAATACTTTATTTCAATGACCTTTTTAGCAGGCGAAGCTTTAGCCAAAAGATTATTTTCAAATCTCTCATCTATCTCGTTGCGGTGGTTCTGTTTGTGCTGTTGCTAACGATGATCACGAATGCGCGGGAAATGCGATCGGGCATTTTTTCTAAAGACGTTTGGGAAGCCGTGTTGGCCTTCATTACCAAGTTTGCATTTATCAGTGTGCTTATTTTCATTGGATCGATCATCCTGGTTTCGCAGTTTTATAATGAGGTAAGAGAAAATATGGGCCAGGCGGTACTCCATAATTTTCTCACAGGAAAATATCATCGGCCGACGGAGGAAGAAAGGATCTTTATGTTCCTTGATATGAAGGCCTCCACCACCATTGCCGAGCGCCTCGGGCATGTGAAATATTTTGAGCTGCTGCGTGATTACTATGCTGATTTTGCAAAACCGATCATTGATCATTGCGGGGAAATTTACCAGTATGTGGGTGATGAGATTGTTGTGTCCTGGAAAATGAACGATGGCGTGCGTAACAGCAATTGCATCACCTGTTTTTTCAACATGAAAACAGCCATTCAAAACAGATCTGGTTATTACCGGGAAAATTATGGCGTGATTCCGGACTTCAAGGCCGGTCTTCATGTTGGCAGGGTGACCACCGGTGAGATCGGCATCAATAAAAAAGACATCATTTTTACCGGTGACGTATTGAATACTACGGCGCGAATCCAGGCGCTGTGCAATCACCACCAGTCCGACCTGCTCATTTCAGAAGATTTGAGAAAACTACTCGGCGATTCAACCTATGCTTTTGATGCGATCGGCGAAAGTGAATTGAGAGGAAGACAGGAGAAAATATTGTTACATGCGGTCACGCCTACCTGATGAATGCTTTTCCATTAACACCCGGAACGACTACCCCCAGGTGTCTTTTTCCAACAAATAATAATCACCCGATCACCTGCGCGGCATATTTCCGCCAGAAATTTCCCAATGTCGTAAAACCAGCAGGAGCTGTTCAAAATTCTTGAAGGAGCGAGTTTTTGTGATTTAAATCATGTTTTCGGGCATAAGTTCCCCAAAAATCGTGTGAGAGAACTTACAAAGTGACCAGGCGTGTGGATCTGTCGATGCCCTGACTACAAGCTTGTCGAAAGACTTCGAGTTTTTTTGTGGAATTTAACTTGTTCCACGTAATAAAGTTACAGAGATAGCGTTTGCTACCCGTTGTAGACATATTACTACCGGGCACTCAAATAAAGCGGGAAGAGATCAGCTTAGAAGATTTTGAAGGTCAGATAGTTAGAAGTTCAAAAGTTATTGCAGATAAATTATTTTGATTTTTAGTTGCCCCGGCAAGATCGCGGCAAGCGTTTTTATCCAATTTCCATCTTTAACAGGGCATGAAAAATTCAGCATCCAACCTAACACCGCTCAGTCATGGGGTGATGCGTGCCGCTGAATTAAGCCATGAATCCGGATCGGTTACATTCGGTATTTTTTCGAACGCTAAGCCCACGCGGAAACTTCCGCGGATACACCGCCTCGTTATCTCCATTTTTCTTTTTATCGCATTTTCTATCCCTGCATATGCAGACTATACCATTGCCTCCGGCGCTAACATCAACGCAACCGCGCTAACAGGGCAATCTGGTATTCTCACGATCAACGGTACGCTTACGCTTTCATCGAATGTTTCCTTACTGGGTTTTACAAGTGTGGTTATCAACGGGCCCAGCGGCCAGATCTATTGGACCAATAACAGTGACCTTACTTTCTCAAGTGGAATTTCGATCTCTATTGCCAGTACGGCTCCGGGGCTTATGCCAACGGTAGGAAATGGAAATGCTTCCCAGCGATTGATCGTGGGTACGACGATCATTTCAGTATCCAGCGATAATTCGAATGTTGCCGCGTTCTCGTTTGCAGATTTTAACGAGATTGGTGGATTACCACAGTTCACTATCTCCTCTAATTCGCCTGCATGTAATGCGGCGCTAGCACTAACGATCACGCCTGACCGCACTGATCCTGATGTTTCGTTAAATTATACCTGGAGCATCAGCCCGTCCTCAGGGACGTTTTCAGCCAACAATACGAACTCTACGACAACTGCTTCGACCACCATTTCCCCCGCGGCGGGCACTTATACAATTACCTGCACGATCCGTGCAAACGGAAATATTTTTGCCTCGAAAAGCGCGAGTGTTAGTACGAACAGTACGCCGGCGACTCCTGCTACGATCACAGGGCCGAGTTCAACCTGTGCTCCGGCAAGCACAACGATCAGTACCACCTCAGCAGGCAGCACCATTTTTTGGTATAACCAGGCGGTCGGTGGTACCAGCATCGGATCATCAGCCAGTGGCGCCAACTTCACCATTAATCCCGCCACAACGACGGATTATTACGCCCAGGCTTTTAACGGGAGTTGTCCCAGTTCTGCCCGAACCGCAGTCAAAACAATTACCGTCAATACTGCCCCTTCTATAACAGGCACACTAAGCCTATGTGCAAATGTCACGGAACAACTTACAGGCTCTGGTACTCCCGCAGGCGCTTCGCCCTGGCAGTCTTCTGCCACAGGTGTCGCTACAGTGAGCTCCACGGGCCTGGTAACAGGTGTAGCAGCAGGCACTACAACAATAACTTATACTAACAACAACGGTTGTTCGAAAACTGCCCTTATCACGGTCCTTACGGTACCGGTCATTTCCGGCACCACCACCGTTTGCATGGAAAGTACGACAACATTAAGTGCTACTGGTACGCCGGCAGCTGCAACACCATGGGTCTCAGCTTCTTCAGGCGTCGCTACAGTAAACAGCGCCGGGCTTGTAACGCCGGTTACCGCGGGCACAAGTACCATCACTTTCACTAACAATGTTGGCTGTACTAAATCTGTTGTAGTTACTGTTGCAGATCTCCCGGTGATCTCCGGCAGCAGCAGCGTTTGCATGGACAACACCACTCAATTGCTGGCCACCGGAACTCCTGCAAGTGCACCGGCCTGGGTGTCAGCTTCAACGGGGATAGCCACTGTAAGTAACACCGGGCTTGTTACGCCGGTAGCAGCGGGTACAAGCAACATTACCTTTACTAACACATACGGTTGTCCTAAAACTATTTTGATCACTGTTTCAGCAATACCCGTGATTTCCGGTACCACAACTGTCTGCATGGGTAATATCACAGCATTAATTGCGACGGGTACGCCGGCACCAATGTCAGCCTGGGTATCAGCGTCAACTGGTGTAGCCACTGTAAGTAATGCCGGTATCATCACCCCGGTGGCAGCAGGCACAAGCGTCATCACTTTCACAAACAATAGCGGATGCTCAAAAACTGCAACCGTTACAGTGAACCGGCCAGCTGCGATCACAGCGCAGGCGGTGGGATCAGCAGTTTGCATGGGCAGCAACACAACGCTTACCGTTACAGCGGTAGGCACGGGCGCAACGTACCAGTGGCAAGAAAGTTCAAATGGAGGAAGTTCCTGGGCAGACCTGCCCGTCTCCGCGCTTTACTCCGGCATAACCACCAATATATTACAGGTAAATAATCCGGGAAGCCAGGTATTGTTGAATTCGTACCGGCTGCGTGTGAGCACACCCTCGGGTTGCGGCAATACTGTTTGGTCAAATGGTGCACAGTTTGCATTCAAAAATGTTTGGCTTGGTAACATTAGTACAGACTGGCATACACCAGCCAACTGGATGGACGGCGCCGTTCCAACCTTGAGTTGCCCGGCAGTCTACATCATCAACCGGAGTTTTCAACCTTCACTTGCTTCGGGTACAGCCATAGTAAATAACCTTGTGATCTATTCGGGTACGCTAACCGTATCAAACGCAGTCCTGAGCATCGCGGGTTCGATCACGAATAATGGAGCGCTGGACGTTTCGAATGGCACGCTTAACTTAAATGGCAGTAGCCTGCAAACTGTTGCCGGAAATGTATTTGTTCATAACACCGTGAAAAATCTCACTATCAGCAATCCTGCCGGTGTTTCTGTAATTGCCAGTGTTGCTGCTGACTCGCTGAACTTGTCAGGCGCACTGTCCTTTGGTGCGGTTAATAATTCCAGCCTGCAAACTGGCGACAGGGTCGTGATGGTTTCCAATGCAGGCGGTACGGCCAGGGTTAACGACATCACTAACAACGGCATCAACACTGGAAATGCAATAGTTGGTAAGGTTACCATTCAACGATATTTTCCTCCACGCAGGGCGTGGAGATTGTTTACTGCCCCGGTTTCCGGGGGCGGATCTGTTTTCGATAACTGGCAGAACGGTGGAAATTTCCAGGCAGGGACGGGAACCTATGTTTCTGCGCCACAGGCTACGAATCCAATGAGCTCCAACGGGCTTGACTGGAGTTTGCTCAACAACAGTTCCCTGAAAATGGGTACGGCGCTTTCAACAGTTGCGAATACCCATACCAGTTACTTATCAAAAAACCTGGCAGACACTTCGGATAATATCCCCTACTTTATATTCGTACGCGGTGACCGCGACTATGCTAACACCCTTTTTCCGAACGTAAATGCCACGACCTTAAGCAGCAAAGGAAAATTGCAAACCGGGCGGCAAACATTTTCCGCGTCGACGGTGATTGATGGCTTTACGATGATCGGCAACCCGTATGCGGCGCTAATAGACTTTAGTAAGTTGACAAGAAATAACATTCACAAACGGATGTACGTGTGGGACCCTTACCTGAATACAGATGTGGGTGGATACGTGCTGGTAGATGATGTTGATAACGACGGCACTTATTCTATTTCTCCGGCAAGTCCGGGAGGCTTAAATCAGCTCATACAATCGGGCCAGGCCTTCTGGGTGCAAACGGCAGCGCAGGGATCCGCTTCACTGACCTTCCAGGAGACGGTTAAATCGGCCGCTGCTTCAAACCTCACCGCTTTCCGTCCACATGGCCCTACTCCCGGCATGGCGATTAATGTCACCCTACCCGGAGCCAATAACCAATCAGTGCTGTTAGATGGTTTCTTAGTTCAATACGGTGAAAACTTTAATAAGAAGCTGGATATGCAGGATGCGGTAAAATTTATCAACACAAAAGAGACCATCGCAAGCAACCGCGGCACAAGCACCTATGCGTTGGAGAGAAGACCTGTTATCACCGCAGAGGACACCATTTTTATCAAACTAACGAAAACGTCTCAACGCAATTACAACCTGGAATTAGTGCCTACGGCGCTGAATGAGGGGCTCACCGCTTATTTGGAGGATGCGTTTACCGGGAAGAGGACAAGGCTTTCTGTTTCGGAGCCGTCAACATATAATTTCAGCATCACCTCGGCTGCGGCCAGTGCAGCTGCAGATCGTTTCAAAGTTGTCTTCAAACAAGTTCCGCCACCTGTACCGCCGTTCAGTTTTACACAGTTGGAAGCGAAAAGGGAAGCAGGTAATATCCGGCTAAGCTGGACCGTACAAAATGAACTCGCCAGCAATGCATACCAGGTTGAGAAGAGTCTGGATGGAATCAATTTTACACCGATAGATTCGTTGAGAAACACGGCTGCGATTACAGGGCCAAAAACCTACAGCAGCCTGGACGAAAACATTGCCTACGGCAGAAATATTTACCGCATTCGCTACATGGACAGCAATCGTCAATTCCAATACAGTAAATCGGTGGAGGTAATCGTGGAAAATGGAACCACTGGAATTGGCGTTTACCCCAACCCGGTAGTTGACCGGATTATGAATATTGGATTCAATCAAATGCCAGCAGGCGCTTACGTAGCCAGGCTGCTAAATAATAACGGGGCTATCTTATTCATGAAAGAGATCCGGCATACCGGCGGTACGAGCCTGCTTCCGGTCGCTGTGAAAAATGAAACACTAAAAGGCATGTTTGTATTGCAGATCACCTGCCCCGATCAAAGCACGCAGCAGGTTAAAGTACTTTTTAAGTAAGACATCCTGTTTTAACTTCACCTCCCTCCATTTCTCTTAGGTTTAGCTTCACCTGTTGAAGACAGTGACATTTTTTATTACCGGAATTTTTAAAGTTTAGTCGAAAAATTCAGGATCGAATTAATTTTGAAAAGGAAAAGTGTGTGATCATTTCAGCAACAGGAAAGGAATAATTCTATCGCGAAGCTTCGAGGAGCGAAGCAGCTTCCTCGTCAATTATCACTAACCCGTTTGGAATGGTCCGCATAATTGTAGCTGGGACTGCT
>JAURWD010000253.1 GCA_030655145.1 Ferruginibacter sp. | reverse complement strand
CGACTATGCGGAGGCGAACGGGAATCATTCTTATGGCGTAATCGGTAAAATTTTGACGGCCTACACCCTGGGTGTTACTACCGATATGTGGGGTGATGTTCCATACTCGCAGGCTTTTGAAGGAAGCAAACCGACCTATGATAAACAGGAAGATATTTATAAAACGATCCAGACTTTATTGGACGATGCGATCGCTGAGAACAAGCTGGAACGCGGGGTTTTAAAGCCCGGGGCGGATGATTTTCTCTATGGTGGAAATATGGCAAAATGGGAAAAATTTGCCTATGCATTAAAGGCAAGGCATTACATACACCTTACGAAAGCTCCGGGCTATACGGCTGCAGCCCAGGCAGACCTGGCTTTAGCTGCATTGCAAAACGCCTTTACCGGCACAAGCGATGAGGCTACCCTTAATATTTTCTCAGAAGATGCAGGTAAGCAAAACCCCTGGTTTAAAAATACCGAAGTGGGTGCAGGAGGTGTGGTATTGGGTGCTACCTTAACGAGTTTTTTGATCGCAAATGCTGACCCGCGATTACCTGTTATTGCTAACCAGGGATCGCAAAACACTTACCTGGGCAGGGTAAGCACATCGGAGGTTGTGCCTGATGTAACTATATATTCAACCTTAAGTGATTTCTTTGGTGGTGCTAATCCGGACGGTACCACGGCAGGCGCTGCCGCCCCGATCGCACTGTTGTCTTACAGCGAATTGGAATTTATAAAGGCCGAAGCTACGTTCATCAAATCGGGAGCTGCGGCAGCACAGCCAATTTATCAACAGGCCATAAAAAATAATATGGCCAAATTAGGGATAGACATAAATGGTGCAAGCGTGACGAACTATTTAGCGGCCAGGGGGACTCTCACAGGTGGTAATGCGATCCAACGGATAATGGAAGAGAAGTCTATTGCAAATTTGCTTTCAGTTGAAAACTTTAATGACTGGAGAAGGACGGGTTTCCCGGCTTTAAAAGTAGTTGCTAAACCGGAAGCGGGTATCAGCACTATCCCAAGAAAGTATCAATATTCCCAACAGGAAGTGAGTACAAATCCGCAACCCGAAAACACGAATACAAAGATCACCGATCGCGTCTGGTGGGATGCGCCATAGGCTTGAGATTAAAGCGATCCAACCAACAGTTGACAGTATTGTTTTTTATTCCCAACTACTACCATAGTTGGGAACTTTTTTTGACTGCAGGGTTGACTTGCTCCCGCCCTAATTGGTATTATGCATGATTCTATTTCTAACCCGGAAGTTCGAAAACATGTTTTAAACACACCAACTTGAAATTTTAGAAAACGAGGCTGGCCCCAGGATGAAATGCCTGGGGACCGAACAGTGAAATAGCAACGAAGCGTTGAACTTGTGAGGGGATGAAGTATTGGTGAGAAGGACTAGTTTTCCAGCAAAGCATTTTTTTCGAAACGAGTTACGAACAACTATATTTTAACTAACCGCTTCAGGAATGGGATGTTCTGTAATTGAACAGAAATGAAAAGGCTGGTCATCATCAGGATCAAAGCGAAAAGCATGTCCACTATGAGAAATTGAGATACCTGCATTGATTTGTAATAATTTGACAACCAATGTCCGACCGGCACGTGAATAAAATAAATACCAAGGGTATTCACCCCAACGAGCCGGGTGGCATCAATAACTTTTTGATTTTTCAATTTAATTTTCGCACATAAAAGAAAGACAGAAATTGACATCACAAGCGTCATAATTGAATCGTGTCCTCCCCAAACTGCATCGTACTCTGCTCCCTTAATACGTGTTTTTAAAAGCGCAAACGCAAATAATACGATCATTGAAATAAATATAAGGACTAACAGCATTGAGGTCTTATACCTAAGATGGCTGTATGTTTTTGCGATCATTCCCCCACAAATAAAGTATAGCATCGTATAGCCATACCATTGATCGAAGGGGTTGAACAAAAAAAGATACTTAATGTCGGTTTGTTTTAGGGTGACAGAATTTTGAAAATAACCTGCGGTACGTACAACCTCATTCACTAACACATAACCGAAGGTGCATAAGAAAAGCAAAACGACTAAATACCTGGTGTATACTTTTTCAGGTTTGTCGTACACTGCCTTAATAAATGGGAAAAGGAGGTAGATATAGGTCATAGCCATCAAAAACCATAAGTGACTAGTTCGTTCCGCTTTCCTGTTGAAAACTGCCGACAAAAACTCCCGGATAGAATAGTGATCATTGTACAAGGGAGCCAGCAGTAGTAACGTTAGCACGCCCCACACGAGGTACAACATCACATAAGATTTGGCCCGGTAAAAGATCTTATGGAAAGAATAATGTTTATTTAGTACGAAGGCTCCATTTACCATTAAAAATACGGGCACGCCTATGCTGGAAATTCCCAGTAGAAAATAATTAAAGTAAGTGCTAACGTCCTGGCTTTGGAGAATGTGCGTGTCTAAGGTGCCAAAATGTGATAGACAGATCAGGTAACTAGCAATACACTTAGCTATGTCAAAATAGTAAATCCGTTTTTCATTCATTGGTTAGCTCAGTTCGTGGGAGTGCGTACTGCTAACAAATAATAACGTACAATTATAGATTTAATTTTATGGCGTTGGGCAGATCGGAAAATTTGCCCTGTTTATACCTGAATTCCTTAGAAATCAAAAGACAAGTAAAACCATCCAATGGGTATCGGGGCCAGGATATGATAAGGCAAGCATTTCTTGAAACAGCTCAAACCACACATTTAGTTGCCGAAATTCCGGCTTGTCAGAAAAAAATTGTGATCCACCTACTCAACAAAAACGCCGGCAGATTTCTCGCCGGCGTCTTTGACAAAATATTGTGTTGCTTTTCTTGTTTCAGAAAAGCAGTGTAATTTATTTTAGTTTCCCAACCTGCTCGTTAAAGTACTTGACAGTCTGAATAACTGAAGGCACATTGTTAGGCAGATCCTGCGCATCCCGCTCAATATAAATGTGACCATTGAAATTTTGCTTTTTCAACTCAGCTAATACGCCGGGAAAATCTACTACGCCTGTTCCGGCTGGAACGTCCTGGAGTTTTGGATTGTCAAACGCTGCAATGTCTTTGAAATGAACACCAATGATGTGTCCGCTAAGTTTCTTAACTGCATCAACGGGGTTGATACCGCTTTTCGGCCAATGACCCAGGTCGGCACAGGCACCAAAGTTCGGATGCCCCTTTATCGCGAGTAATACCGTATCTGGATTCCAGTAATTGCTTACACCTTTCCAATGCTCATGAATGGCAACTTTAACGCCATAGGCACCCGCTAAACTATCAATGCTATCCCACATGTTGATGGGTGGTTCTGCTGTCACGAACTTAACCCCGAACTGTTTTGCAATATCAAACTGGTGCTTCCAGGAAGCGACTGTAGAATCGCCGGCTATGTAAATCGACTCCACTTTCAAACCTTTCTTATCAACCATCGCCTTCAGCTTATCAATACCACCCATCGATAATTGAGTTACGAGCGAATCTTTTAATTCCGCTCCTGCCTGGTGGAAGGTATTGGGTTCGATATAGGTAACACCTACGCTATCTACCTGTTCAAGAGAGGTTGGAAAATCAACAGTATGGAAGGTCCAGAGTGCAACCCCGAACTTCCAGTCCTTTGCAGGATCAACAGTGGTAACGGCAGTGGTATCCGCAGTGGTAGCAGCGGTTTGCTCGTTACCATTACAGGCGGTAAATAATAAAGCAAGAAATAAAAGCGGGACAATCGTTCTTTTCATGTTAGATTTTTTTTGATTTTTCAGAATTCCGGAAGTTCGGATTTTATTCTGAATTTATCTTCGGCCCTAACAAACATTGGTACTCTTTTCCGCCTTCGATGGTGTAGTTTTCCTGGTATTGGGCTCCCATCATAATTATGCTTCACATCCCTCCAAAAACCCAGGAAAAAACAATTGACCAACAGGAAACCAGGAAAGCTTTCAAACCTCTAAATGATTTCACTTGCAATTAACGGCTGCTGAGCAACCCCGGTGCTGAACTTTAGAAAACTTACCGTAAAATTGAAGAATATTTAGCCAGGAATTCAACGGCTGGCTCGACTCAATTTTAAGTGATTTTTTGCCGACCAGCCAACGATTGTTGTACTACGATGCTGAGAAAAAATTCAAAACAACACGATTGCATATGGAAAATTCAAGAAGAAAATTTTTAAGAAATCTTGGTGGATCTGTTGCCGCCATTTCCGTTGGCACCCAGGCGAATACGGAACCGGCGGTAACCAAAAAGAAATTGATTGCCACCACAAAAATCAGTGCCAACGATAAGATCCGGATCGGGCTGATCGGCTGTGGCATCATCGGGCATTACGATACAGATACAGCGCTTAAAGTAGATGGTATTGAACTAGTAGCCGTCTGTGACCTCTACACGGGCCGCCTCGACCGGGCGAAAGAAAAATGGGGCAGCTCCATTTTCACGACAAAAGATTACCGCGAGGTTCTGACAAAGAAAGACATCGATGCTGTGTTGATCTGCACGCCGGATCACTGGCATCAGAAAATAGCCATCGACGCGATGAATGCTGGTAAACATGTCTATTGCGAGAAGCCGATGGTCCAGAAAATCGAGGAGGGTGCAGCCATCATTCAAACCCAGAAAAAAACCGGGAAGGTGTTCCAGGTGGGTAGCCAGCGGGCAAGCAGTGTCGCCATACTGGAGGCAAAGAAACAATTTGAATCCGGCATTCTTGGAGAGTTAACACATGTTGAAGCCTACTGCGATCGCTCCGATGCAAAAGGAGCCTGGCAATATTCTATACCGACAGACGCTTCACCGCAAACCATCGACTTTGACCGCTTTTTAGGACATGCGCCGAAACGGCCCTTTGATGCCGAGCGCTTCTTTCGCTGGCGAAACTACAGTGACTATGGCACGGGGGCCGCGGGAGACCTGATCGTTCATTTACTGACCGGGCTGCACACGGTCACCGGTTCCATCGGCCCAAATAAAATTTACGCCGTAGGTGAAATAAATTACTGGAAGGATGGCCGCGACGCGTACGACCTGATCAACTCTATCATGACGTATCCAAAAACATCCACCCTACCCTCTTTTCAATTATATACCCGCGTAAACCTTGCCAATGGTGAAGGCAAAGGTGGCTTTGGAATGAAGTTGGTTGGTACAGAAGGCGCTATGGACATCGGGTGGAACGAATTTAAAATTACCACGCTGAAACGTGGAACGGCCCCGGGTTTTGGTGGTTACGATTCTTTTGAAAGTTTTTCCGCCAAACAAAAGGAGGACTATAAAAAATGGTATAGTGAAAAATATGGAGATGCGAAAGGTGGGTATGACATTGCTAAACCGATTGAATTTACACCCCCTAAAAATTACGATGACCGCTACGATCATTTTGTGAATTTTTTCAATGGCATCCGTTCCAATGGTGCAATCCTGGAAGATGCGGTATTTGGATTGAGGGCTGCCGGACCGTCAATTGCCTGCAACCTCAGTGCAGCCCAGGAGAAACCGCTTAACTGGGACGCTACAAACATGAAACTCGTTTAATGACTGACTTACGAATGATAAAATGCCTGCGTTCTTTCCTGGCCATTGCCATGCTATTCCTTTTGTTTAACGGGTGCGCACCACCTAAAAAAGAAGAGCTGGCAAAGCCGATGCTGCTCATAAAAATTCGGGATGATTCAGGAAAAGTAGTTCGGGGCGTGTCCGTAAAATTATACAAGACGACTATCGACAGCGCGGCCACGCAAGTAGTTGATTCAAACGGCGTGGTGTTGTTTACTGGGCTTGATCCTGCGCTTTACTTTTGGCTGGTGGAGCGAGGCTGTCAAACGAACAGGGTAAGCCAGGTGTCACTTAACAGGCCACTCGTGCCTGGTGCAACCCATTATGGATATTCGGTGTTGACAGAAACAGGCACCTTGAAGGTTATCAATAATTCAGCAGAAGCTTATAAGGTTTCAGATTCTCTCTTCACTGCAACAGTAAAAAAAGATACCCCCTTAATAATCCATCGCCGCGTACGTACCTATAAATTGCATAGTGAACTATTAAGTACGCCAGGTGTAGGAAAAGATTCGATCATCAGGATCAGGTGCAGCGATACAACGGTGATCAACATCCCTTTTTGATAAATTCCGTTTAGAAGCAGGCTACAGTATCAGCAATGCCTATACGCAGTAATTTGACTAGCCCGAAACCTGGGGAAATGATTCTTGCATCAGGCTTAAACATTGTACCGCTAGCATGGTCTTCAATTTGTTAAACCTGCAAAGCTGTCAACACTTTACCGAAAGGGATGGCATCGTGTTTAAAACATCACCACTGCTGCAGTCCACGGTGTTACGCGTTCATTCACAATAAAAAAATACTCTCATGCGCAATATCATTTTAGGGTTAGCCGTAACCTTAGACGGTTTTATCGAAGGGCCGAATGGTGAATATGACTGGTGCTTTACGGATGAAGATTATGGGCTCTCTGATTTTTTTAACCAGGTTGATAGCGCTTTGCTGGGAAGGAAGTCTTACGAACTTACGCAGCAATTAGGCAGCCTGGCGGGTGAAGGTTCGCCGAAAATAAAAGAGTACATTTTTTCAACAACACTGACGGAAGTAAAGGAAGGTGCGACCTTAATAAAAGGCGATATAAAAAACCAGGTTGAAAAAATAAAGGCCGGGGAAGGGAAAGACATTTGGTTGTATGGTGGCGCCAGCCTGACGACCTCATTGATGAACCTGGGATTGGTTGATGAGTTGTGGTTGTCAGTTCATCCGATTTTACTTGGTAGCGGAACACCCCTGTTCCAGGATATAAAAAAAACTTTCAACCTGAAACTGGTTGACACGAAAACTTATGCCTCTGGGCTGGTTTCTCTTAAATACCTGGTTGAACATGAAGAAGCGTTCGAATGATTAATAACGGCGCCTTTGCTACCGGGTGTTAAGATTTATCTCGGTGGTGTCTTTAGCGAGCGTTGGTACCGAATATCCACCGGAGTCAAGCATAGTTCCGGGAAAAGTCTTTCTTAGCGTCATCCAGTCTTTTGCCTGCACCTGGGTTTGATACAGGTAAATGCTTTGTAATTCTTTGAGGTTCTTCAATTCAAACATACCTGCGATTGAAATTTTAGTACCAACGAGGTTAAGAGTTTGAAGATGGGTTAGCTTTCTCAAATCAGCCAACCCCTTATCAGTGATACCCGTGTTGCTCAAATTTAATTTCCGCAGGTTTACGAGTTGTGAAATATAGGCCATACTCTTATCCGTTAGTACGGCTCCGGCCAGGTTCAGCCAGACTAATTGCGGCTTCAACGCGGTCAGCAATTTTAAGGTACTGTCGGTAGCAGCGGCATTCATAAAATTTGCAGATAGGTAATTGCTCGCAGCAGCTACAGCGACGATCGTAACCCCGGCTGCCTTTAAACTTTTTATCACTCCTTCCTCCGCAGCTGAAACTTTTTCCGCCGGCACATCAGCCACTATTTTCTCTGTGCCGGTAGCAGCGCCCGGTTGTAGCGCGAGCAACATCGGTTTAATTTTTTCCGTTTGCGGCAGCTCTTTTGTTTTCCTGGTAAAGTCGGCGCCGGTACTGATCCACCAATGCAGCAACTCCAGTTCATGCGGGGTCAGTTGTGTTTTCTCTTTCGGTGGCATATGATCCTCGTCGTCTAATGGTAGCATGAGCCTGGCAAACAGTTCACTTTCTCCCGGTTTACCGGGAAGCACGGTTTTACCGGTTTTACCACCTTTCAAAATCAGTTCAGGACCATCCAATCTCAACTTGCCTTTCATTTTATTTGGTCCGTGACAACTATAGCAACGAGCTTTCAATAATGGCTCCACCATGTCTGCATAAACCACTGCCTCCGGGACGTTCACAATTGGTTTTATGGCGGGTCCCTTCGGCTCATCATTTTGATCGAAGCCTTCGGTTAAATAGGCTGAGCCATGTGTAAGAGATCCTCCCAGGTGACCGGTGATCATGATCAACCCTAAGAGTAACAGTGAAGCCCAGCTCAATACTTTTTGAGGAACGAAAGATCGGTGCAACAGGTATAAGGCCAGGGAAGCAAACATTACGCCGATGCCAAGCCATTGATGGCGGCTTACTAACGTTTCCTCATAATCGCCGCTCTGGGAAAGCAAGATCCCGGTAATGCAGGAAGCAATAGCACTGAGTACGCCGAGAAAGAGCATCAACTGTATAGCAGGGCGAAGCGGTTCAAACTTCTTGTACATCGCCAGTAGCTGGAACAGACAAGCCAATAATAGAATACCGATGGGCAGATGCACCAGCACAGGGTGAAAACGACCGGCGACATCAAAAAGAGATAAGAGGCTCATTCAGCAAGAAATTATTCACGCTAAAGTTAAGGCAATCCTGGCCGCTTATTGATCGCGTTGACTTACAGGATTTTTTGTTCGAAATATTAAGATTGGCTTTTTAAAGACCTCTTTGGTTGCTCCGCGCTTATGCAACGCTTCAGTGCAAAACATAGCTTCCAGCAAAAACGCCCCCATCAAAATTGGTTGTCGAATTTTTATCAACTACCTGGCCGGGGATAGCTCGTTCACCGATGGTTCAACCTGGCCGATCTTGCCCCGGGTCGTAATGCCGTGTTCACGAGGTACTGCCAGCTCTTTTCAATTACGGGAAGATAAGTTTCGCGAGCAAGATAGCCGTTGATCCCGCAAGCAGCAAAAGCAGCAAGAAAGGAGCAATCTTGTCGCGGTATTTATAACAACAAAAGTTTTAAAATGAAGGTGTCCAGTCAAGTACAGTAATCATTTGTGGCGGCAAACTTGCCCGTCCTTCCCCATCTACCTGTTTTACTTTTTGTACAAAAATGCTTAAGCGATTTTTTCGTTTCCAGAGTTCGGTGTCATAGCTCGGCTCCCAGGAACCAACATCATCCATCACCAGGTCATTGATCGTCCATGTTCCGCTGGAAGGATCGTTCGTTGTTGCAACGGATACTTTGTTCCCGCGTTCTATGTCGCGGAAGATCAACGCTATATTTTGGCCTGACTTTCCTCTGCCGACAACGATCTGCGGCCGCGATATAGGGATCGCCTTCGTACCGGCCCCACTTAAACTAAAGGGTGTTTTGCGAAAGCCAGGATCAGAAAAGGTCCAGGCATTGTTTTGCTTAAAGATCACCTTGTACCGGGGAATGGAATCATTTGCTTTTCGCCAGTAGGTGGCGATCCATGGTGTTCCGTTTTCATCGGCATACATCGAGGTTTGGTTGATCAATTCACTGCCGGCGGGAATGCGACAGGCGTATTCCGCATTACTGGCGGTTATTGGTAACCGGTAGTTCTCCCCTGTCGACTTTTTCCAGGTTACACCACCGTCGTCCGAGCGGGCATAACACATATCGTGGTTACTCGCGACGTCCGGGCTCTCGCGCCAGACCCAGGAAATGTGAATGCTCCCTTTCGCATCCACACAGGCCTGCCAGTACGCGTTACGTTTGCCTTCGCCATCGACCAGGTTTTGATGCACTTGTTTCCAGGATCTCGTTGTTGTATTGTAGCGGTTAATGACAAGATTTCCATTTCCGGAACCACCGTCCCGGTAGAAGAATACCAGGTCGCCGGAAGGGAGCTTATGAAATTCGGGATAGGTAACTTTTTCTTCAAGGCTACCGGTCATGCTTAGCCGCCCCGTCATTTCCAGTGAACCTGGTGTCAGGCTACGGCTGTAATTCAATTGATTGTTGTGGTGATCCCATGACAGGTGCAGGTAATCATCTCCGTCAACCATGATGCTGATCATGTTGTGCGCATCAGCCACATTTCCGCGGAAACTGGTTTTGCGCAGTTGCCACCGCGAGGAACGGATTTTTCTTTTCCCTAGCACCACGTAGCCTGCGGGATCATAATAAGCGATGTATTGAAATTTTGTATTCGACACAAGTGAGTTCTTGCGAAATACCACCGCGTTCACGGAGTTGGCTGCCCAGCCGCTGTCGACGGGGATTACCTTCACATTGGTAGCAACCTGTGCCTCCAGCTCCGTAAAGGCTACCTGGACCATCAAGAGGACCAGGCATAACCTCCACGAAAAGAACTGCTGATATTTTTTCATAGCCGCAATATATTAAGCATTGCCCGTGATTTAAATGCAAAGTTTAACACCCGGTATAATGCACCAATGCTTCCAAACGCTTTCAGGTTGAGCGTTTTCCGACAATTACGCAGGCATTATGAAAAGAAATTATCTCACCGACCTTACCTGGAAATAGATTTTCCTTGGGGAGAGGATTTTGCGCTGCCACCAGCCGTCGCAGCAGCAGCCATCCGCTTTCTCACTTTACTTAAAAATTCGGGTGAGATACCCAGGTAGGATGCGATGTAATGCTGCGCTACCCGCTGCGGAATCGTCGGGTACTTTTCAAGAAAGTCCACGTATTTATCATGAGCGGAAGTAGAGATCGACTTAAAGAAACGTGTTTGCAATACCGCCAGGTTCTTCTGCACCATCAGGCGGAACATTCGTTCCAGGCTGGGTATGCGGGTGAGCAACTCCTCTTTAGTTTGTGGTGAAAGCAGGAGTAGTTCACAATCCTCCAGCGCCTCGATGAACATCTTGCTGGGTGTGCGCTCATGAAAGCTCGCGATGTCACTTACCCACCAATCTTCAATGGCAAACTGCAAGGTAACTTCGTTGCCATTTTCATCTATGTAATAACTGCGAATACACCCTTTATTTATATACGCTTCGAAATTGCAAACCTCCCCTTCCTGCAAGAGCACTGTTTTCTTCGGCACCTTCTTTAGTTCCAGGATGGAATCAAAAAATGCAAACTCTTCATCCGATACCGGGGCACACCGGTTGAGGTGTGCATGAATACTTTCAAACATTTGTAAATAATTTGAATAGGCTAGTGTTGCGTGATCTGTAATTCTTCCCACGGCGTTGATCCGTCTTTCTCCCTCTTAAAGTCAAGTCGCGTGTCTTCTAAAATAACGAGCTCTGCAGTTGTGTAAACGCGGCAACCATCCAGCAAATGTCCGCCGATTGTTTTGCCGGTGCTATCACTTATGCTTAAGTGAATGTGAGATCCATTTATAGAAACCGTGCCCGTGAGACTGACAATTTCAAAGAATCCATTGCCAACACTGCCTCCAGGCTGGTTGGCGAAGCGGATGTTATAGGCTTCCAGGCTTCCTACGCAGGTACTGATCCACCCCGCGGAAATTTTCTTATTGGAAACGAGTTGTTGAATTTCCTTGCGTAGATCCTGTCCTGGCTTGAGGCGAACTGCATGCGCTTTCAAATGTTCCATTGGTTCATTTTTACAACTGGTGACGACTAGAGAAAATAACAACAGCACAAGAGAAAAAGCAGGAAGGAATGTTGGCCGGTTGCTTTGCCGCAGCCTGGTGAATGTTGGATCCTGGTAACACAATTTTGAGATTTGTTAAACCTTAGTTAGCAATAATTGTTTCTCAAACTAAGCTAATTACTTTTGCGTAGTTTCTTGTAAAATATTCAGATTATGAAGATGATAGTACTTGCCGCCACGGCTTTTATGGGGCTTTTTACAGGCGCTGTAAAAAGTGCCCAACTCAACAACAACAGCATGACGGAAAATATAAATGAACAGGCAGCGACAACCGATTCAGCAACTTTTGGGACCGGGTGTTTTTGGTGCACCGAAGCTATTTTTCAACAATTAGAAGGGGTTAAATCAGTGACGAGCGGGTACAGCGGAGGCCAGGTGAACAACCCAACCTACAAACAAGTCTGCACCGGCACTACCGGGCATGCTGAATGCCTGAAAGTGGTATATGACCCGGCAAAAATAACTTACGACGAATTGCTCGAGGTGTTCTGGCAGGTACATGATCCTACCACTTTAAACCGCCAGGGAAATGATGTGGGTACGCAGTATCGCAGCGTAGTTTTTTACCAGGATGAAACCCAAAAAGCCAAGGCAGAAAAATATAAAGCTGAACTAACCAAAAGCGGTGCCTGGGACAACCCGGTTGTAACAACTATCGAACCTATGGTTAAATTTTACCCGGCAGAAGACTATCACCAAAATTATTACAACGATAATACCAGCCAGGGATATTGCCAGTTTGTGATCCGCCCGAAGCTTGAAAAATTTCAAAAAGTTTTTAAAAGCAAACTCAAGCATTAATCCATTTCTGAACTTAGTTATTTTGAGAGCTCTTTGTGGGCTCTTTTTTTACGGTTCGAAGTTCCAGCAGGTTAAGACTATTAGGTGGAAATCCTGTGATGTTTGGCTGAACAAGGTGGATCACCATGTCATACCACAGTACTACTACCGGTGCATCCTCCACGATGATCTTATCCATCTCCTGGGAAAGTTTGTAGCGCAGGGAATCATTTTTTTCTTCGAGCGCCCGTTCATACAGGGCATCGTAAGCCGGGTTTTTATACCGTGTATAATTCGGCGGGGCCGGATTTTTTCCATAAAAAACGCTGAGGTAATTTTCCGCATCGGGATAATCCGCGATCCAGCTACCGCGGAAAAACAGTGCCTGCGATTTTGACGTTTGCTCCAGCAACAAACTCTTCTGGATCGCCTCAACCTGAATCGGGATACCGACGAGGTTAAGTTCATTGGCAATGTAGCTGGCGAGGTCCGCGTATACGGGAATCGTAAGCAATTTAATTGTTGGCAATCCTTTACCACCCGGGAAACCGGCCTCAGCGAGCAATTGTTTTGCTTTCGCCACATCATATCTGTAGCCCTTCACAGCAGCCGTGTCAAAGGAGGGCAAACCTGCCGGAACAAAACCGCTTTCAGCCGGCGTACCAATAGAGTTGCGCAAATACAACATCATCTTCCGGCGATCAAATCCATAATTGATCGCTTGCCGTATTTTCTTCTCCGCCAGCGGCGAAGTTTTTACCAGCTCATTGTTTTTGTCAACCAGGATCCCCAGGTATTCAATGTTTAAATAAGCATGTTTTTGTAATTGCAGTTTATCGTGCCATTGTTTTTTGAGGTTACCGGTTTTGGTAAGTATCTCATCTTTAAAAGAAGCTTCTATGTCGTTGATAAAATCAAGTCGCTGCTGCTGAAACTCCAGGAATTCCGTGGCCTTACTATCAAAAAAGGAAACTTTTACACCATCCAAATAAGGCAATGAATGACCAAGGCTGTCCCGCTCGAAATACATTGGATGTTTTGCCAGGATCAGCGCCTGCCCTTCTTCCCAGGTCACTATTTTAAAAGGCCCGGTTCCCACGGGATGACTGCGAAAACTGCTGCCGTATTTTTTAACCGCTTCTACCGGAACGATAGAGCAATATTGCATACTCAGGATGCCGAGGATGGGCTGAAACGGACGAATAAGTTTGAGCCGAAAAGTAGAGTCATCGATCGCCTGGAAACCATTCACAGAGTCAATGCGATCGTTGAATATCCAGGCGCCCGGGCTCGCGGTATTTTTATCCATCAGCCGCTGAAAACTGTAGACGACATCCCGTGCAATCAACCTCCTGCCCTTTCCATTTGCAAAAGCAGCATCATCGTGAAAAAAAACATCGGTGCGCAAATGAAAAGTAAACTCCAGGTTATTTGCCGAGATCTCCCAGCTTTTTGCCAGAGACGGTTGCAGGCGCATTTCGGCATCTACTTCGATCAGCGTATTATATAACTGGTGTATGGCCCACATGATGGACTGATTTTTCGCAAAAGCAGGATCCAATGACGCAATGCCGGTTTGCTCGTTATAACGAAAGACTTGCTTTTCGGGATGTTGATGATCGCGACAGGAGACCGCCACCAGGCTGAAGATCAGTAAATAAAATGCCGGTGCTAATAATGATTTGCGCATGCAACAGCATTTTTCCAGGAAGCGCGGGAGGGTTAGTGGACGTTGCAGAAATGAATGATTATTTGTTAAACGGTTTCGCACGATTGAGGAAAGACAACTAAATTAGCGAATTATCAATCTTCATATTGCACTACATGAAAAATATGCGATGGCTTTCGCTTGCAGCCGGCATTTTTACCGGCACGTTTGCATTTTGCCAACCTCTTACAAAAGCCGATACCTTACGCGGAAGTTATGGTAGCTCCCGCAATTGGTGGGATGTATTGAAATATGACCTTCATGTAAAATTCAACCTGGCTGACAGCACGATCTCGGGTTACAACCGCATACAATTGAAAGTATTGAAACGCGGTGCGCTATTGCAGTTAGACCTGCAGGAACCCATGCAGCTCGATAGCATTCTTTATTCTTCAGGTACCGAAAAAGGGCGGCGCATAAAAAAGGCAGCCATTAAAAAAGACGGCGATGCATACTTTATTGCTGCCGACCAACTCGCACTCACGAATCAACCTTCGCAGCTTATTTATCTAACTGTTCATTATCACGGTAAACCGCATAAGGCAAAAAGAGCACCCTGGGATGGAGGCATCATTTGGAAACGCGACAAACAAAATATTCCCTGGGTCAGCATTGCATGCCAGGGCTTTGGAGCCAGTTCCTGGTATCCCTGTAAAGATCACCAGGCCGACGAACCTGATAGCGCAGAAATGCACATAACCGTTCCTGATAGCCTCGTATGCGTTGGCAACGGCAGACTCAGGAATAAGAAGACGAATAAGAACGGAACGGTTACCTACGACTGGGCAGTAACCAACCCGATCAACAATTACAACCTCATCCCTTACATTGGACGCTATGTTCATTTCGGTGAAAAATACCAGGGAGAAAAAGGACCGCTTGATCTCGATTACTGGGTGCTGGATTACAACCTTGAAAAGGCAAAAACGCAATTCACTGACGTCCCGCGGATGTTAAAAGCTTTTGAATACTGGTTTGGCCCCTACCCGTTTTATGAAGATGGATACAAGCTCGTGGATGCACCGCACCTCGGTATGGAACACCAGAGCGCCGTGGCCTACGGCAATGGTTACCAGAACGGTTATATGGGTAAGGATCTAAGTGGTAGTGGCTGGGGCCTGAAATGGGATTTTATCATTGTTCATGAAAGTGGGCACGAATGGTTTGCAAATAACATTACCACGAAAGACATCGCTGATATGTGGGTGCATGAAGGTTTTACTAACTACAGCGAAACCTTGTTTACTGAATATTATTATGGTAAGGAAGCTGCAACAGCCTACATCACAGGGATACGGAAAAACATTAAAAACGACACGCCAATAATAGGACCATATGCGGTAAACCGCGAAGGCAGTGGCGACATGTATTATAAAGGTTCCAATCTGATCCATACCATCCGGCAGGTGATAAACAATGACAGTCTTTTCCGCAGCATGCTACGCGGCTTGAATTCGACCTTTTACCACCAGACAGTTACCTCTACGATGATAGAACAATACATCGCTAAAGTAAGTGGGAAGAAACTAGACAAGATCTTCGACCAGTACCTGCGTACAAAACAGGTACCCACCTTAGAATACAAAGTAGACGGGTATAATCTTACCTACAGATACGACTCCTGCATCAAGGGTTTTGACCTTCCGCTGAAGATCAATTTCAAAGGGCCACGTTGGATAAAGCCTACCACCGAATGGGAAACCCTGGTGCTGTATCCGGAAGGTGATAACAAGTTTTCGGTGGATCCAAATTTTTACATCAATGCAAAAAAGGTAGATTAATTTAGCCGCAAATCGGATTATGAGCCAAATCAGGAGGCAAAGCATTATATCGTCGGTGGTTGTGTACATGGGCTTTGCACTTGGCTTTTTAAACACTTACCTGTTTACCCGCGAAGGTGGTTTTACAAAAGAGCAATATGGTTTAACGGGCATCTTTATCGCGATCGCCAACCTGATGTTTTCCTTTGCCAACCTCGGCATGACCTCCTACATATTCAAGTTTTATCCATATTACAAAGAGAATCTCGACAACAAAAAAAATGATATTCTTTCCTGGGCACTTTTAGTCTCGCTCATAAGTTTCTGTATTGTCGTTGTTGCCGGCTTGTATTTTAAAGACCTCATCATTTATAAGTTCGGTAGCAATTCACCGGAGTTTGTAAAATACTTTTACTGGATCTTTCCTTTTGGCCTTGGCTTAACCCTTTATTCGATCCTGGAGAGCTATGCCTGGCAACTCAAGAAATCGATCCTCACAAATTATCTCCGCGAAATTCAATTTCGCTTGTTTACTACCATCCTCATCATCCTGACCTTTGCGGGTTTATTGGGAGATTTTGATTTGTTTATCAAGATCTATTCTTTCACTTATTTGGGTATCGCACTCATCTTGCTTATCTACCTGGTAGCGAAAGGATATTTCCACCTAACCTTTACCGTAAGTATCGTTACGAAAAAATTTTTTAAGAAGATTTTGACGCTGATAAAATTCGTGTACGGTGGAACGTTAGTCTTCGCGATCGCGGGTGTTTTTGACACGATCGTGCTCGCTTCCGTGGTTACCAATGGCCTGGCGGCAGTCGCGGTTTATTCGCTGGCGCAGAATATGGCCAGCCTGATCCAGGCACCACAGCGCGGCATTATTTCATCCTCCATCGCGGCATTGTCTCAAGCCTGGAAAGACAAAGATCAAAAAAGGATCATTCGGATCTACCGCCAGTCCTCCATTAACCAGTTGATCTTCGCGGTTGGAATGTTTTCCCTGATCTGGCTAAATTTTTCAGACGGAATTTTTACATTTAAACTTCAGAAAGGATACATCGATGCACAGTGGGTATTCTTCTTCATTGGCCTCATGCGCATAATAGATATGGGCACCGGCGTTAACAGCCAGATCATCTCCACGTCCACCCTTTGGAAGTTTGAATTTTTTACAGGTATCCTTTTGTTATTGATTACGTTACCCCTAAATTATATTCTCACGAAGTACTACTACGGCGTGCTGGGGCCAGCCATTGCAAACCTTTTTACCTTCAGTGTTTACAATGCCATTCGCTTTTGGTATTTGAAAAAGAAATTCAATATGCAGCCTTTCACAAGGGCGTCGCTTTATGCAGTTCTGTTAGGAATTGGTTCCTTCTTCGTGTGTTACTTTCTCTTCGACAATTTTCGTGGATTCTGGTGGCTGGTGTTGCGGAGTATTGTTTTCCTTTCCTTATATGCCGCAGGCACGATGTACCTGAAATTATCGTCGGACATTCTCCCGGTATGGCAGAGTATTCAGAAAAAGGCGGGCATCAAAAAGGGAGAATAAATTCTCCCCGTTCTCTAGATTTTAAGGACTGGAATTATCTTTAATTAAGTCTGCCTCCGCCGATGAATTTTTTAGAATAATATTCATCTGTGAGGCTACTAATAGTTACGCCGCTGTGTACACTGCTGTGCACAAAATGATTATCGCCGAGGTAAAAGCCGACATGGCTAACGCCTCCCCTGGTATTAAAAAATACAAGGTCGCCTTCCACTAATTCTTCTATGGAAATTTTCTTACAAACATCATACTGATCTTTTGCAATCCGGGGAGCGGTAATGCCGTAAACATCTGCCAGCAATTTGCCGGTAAAAGCGCTGCAGTCAATTCCTTTGCGGTCAACGCCACCATAGCGGTAACGTGTGCCCCACCAGTCCTCAATGAAGTTATACAGCGAAGCGTTTGAAAAACTTTCAACTTCGCGTTCCATAAGGAGGGCGTATTTAAATTGCAGGGCTCCGCACTCTTCAATGCTTTTCGCGCCAAATAATTTCTTTGCGGAAATTGCTTTTATTGATGGCGAAGTGCCCAGCTCGGGTGCTGCAACGCTAACTAAAGCAACAGTTGCTTCAGGCTTTAATTCGATGCCTTCAATAAATTTTAGGGAAGGTTTGTGTGAGGCGCTCACGATCAATGTTTCAATATTAACATTGGTTTGAGCTTTTACAGATATTGATGTTCCTGAAAAAATGCCAGTGGCAACAGCAACAAAAAATAAGTGATTCATACGTAAAATCTGGGGTTTACACGTAAGTACGACTTAATCTTGTGTTATTTCATCACCTGCGATTCTTTACCTGAGCTATTGATCTTTTCTTTTCTTTGAGCCTTGTAATACAAACAATTAATAAATAGAATTTTTTAAATGTGGTGCGAAGGTAGGCCTCAAAACTTAAAAATGCAACCTTTTCCAGTAATCAAGCCGGGCAGCCTTCACAGCTACTGTGGAAAAACGCCGGAAAGAAGGAAAATATTGTTTACGATATTTGCACGAAAGCCACACAGCGGATCACCGAAAGTTCAATATTGAAAGCGGACCAATTCTTTTTCCCGACCGCTGTCAAACTTTATTCAATATTACCAGCACCCTGCCCGAGGCATAACAAATATTTCTAATGAAGTTTTCTCACCTACACGTACATACGCAGTTCTCTTTATTGGATGGTGCAGCCTCCATCAAAAATCTATACAAAAAAGCCATAGCGGAAAAAATGCCCGCGATTGCGATCAGTGACCATGGTAACATGTTCGGTGCATTTGAGTTTGTTAAAGAGGCCTACAAACACCAGAACGACGATAAAACATTAAAGGTTAAACCCATTGTGGGCTGCGAGTTTTACATCACGACTGATCGTACCCGTAAAACATTTAGCAAGGATGAAAAAGATCCGCGCCATCACCAGATCCTCCTTGCAAAAAATGACCAGGGATACAAGAATCTTGTAAAGCTTACTTCACTGGGGTACATCGAAGGGATGTATTCAAAATATCCCAGGATCGATAAACAACTCATTCATAAATATCATGAGGGCCTCATTGCGACAACCTGCTGTCTCGGCGCCCTGGTGCCGCAAACAATTTTACGCAAAGGCGAAGCCGAAGGTGAAAATGAATTTAAGTGGTGGCTGAATATTTTCCAGGAAGACTACTACATCGAATTACAACGACATGGTATTCCCGACCAGGAAAAAGTAAACGAGGTACTGATCAGGTTTGCAAAAAAATACAACGTCAAGATCATTGCAAGTAATGACTCGCATTATGTGGATCAGCGGGATTCAAATGCGCATGACATTCTCCTTTGTATCAATACCGGGGAAAAGCAGTCGACCCCGAAAATGAATGAGTTTTCGGATGATGATGTGAACGTAAAGAATAAACGTTTCGCGTTTCCGAACGACCAGTTTTATTTGAAGACTGGTGAAGAAATGATCAAGGTGTTTGAAGACATTCCTGAAGCGATTGATAATACCAATGAGATCGTTGACAAAGTTGACTTGCTCGATCTGAAACGCGAGATCCTTCTCCCCCATTTCGTGGTGCCTCCGAACTTTAAATCGCAGGATGAATACCTGGCTAACATTACCTGGGCCGGAGCGAAAGAACGCTACAAGATCTTTACTCCGGAAACCGAGGAACGCATCAACTTCGAGTTGGGCGTTATCCGCGACATGGGTTTTGCCGGCTACTTTTTAATTGTGAGTGATTTCATTGTCGCGGGTAAAGAACTCGGTGTATTCGTCGGACCCGGGCGTGGGTCCGCTGCCGGTAGTGTGGTAGCCTATTGCATTGGCATCACCAATATTGATCCCATAAAATATAACCTCCTATTTGAAAGATTCCTCAACCCGGAGCGTAAATCCATGCCGGATATTGACACGGATTTTGATGACGAAGGACGGCAGAAAGTGATCGACTACGTGGTACAGAAATACGGCAAAAACCAGGTGGCACAGATCATCACCTATGGTACCATGGCCGCCAAATCGAGCATTGCGGATGTGGCTCGTGTGATGGATCTGCCGTTGGCAGAAAGCAGGGCACTGTCTAAATTGATCCCGGAAAAACCGGGAATTAATCTACGCCGATTATTGCATGCCCCTTATACCATCAAAGAAGCAAAGGACGGCAATAAGTCGCTCGAAGAAAAAGAACAGCTACAGGCCGACGACCTTGAGAATGTAAAGAAGTTGCGTGAAATTTACAATGGCACCGACCTGCACAGCACCATTCTCCACGAGGCTGAGATACTGGAAGGCTCCGTTCGAAATACCGGCATCCACGCCTCCGCGATCATCATTGCACCGAAAGATCTTACGGATCTTTTACCAGTGGCATCTTCCAAAGAATCTGAGTTATGGCTTACACAAATTGAAGGTGGATCCATTGAGGAAGCTGGTGTTATTAAAATGGATTTTCTTGGGCTTAAAACGCTCAGCATTTTAAAAACAGGTTTGGCGCTCATTAAACAAAATCATGGCGTAACCATCGAGATCGACAACATTCCTTTGGACGATGAAAAGACGTACAAACTATACCAGCAAGGTGATACGAATGCCACCTTCCAGTTTGAGAGCCCCGGCATGCAGAAATACCTTCGTGAACTGAAGCCCGATAAATTTGATGACCTCATCGCTATGAACGCCCTGTATCGTCCGGGCCCAATTGCGTATATCCCTGAATACATCGATCGAAAGTCAGGGAAGAAACAAGTGATCTTCGATCTTCCCGAAATGGAAGAATACCTGAAGGACACTTACGGGATTACGGTGTACCAGGAACAGGTAATGTTGCTCTCGCAAAAGCTTGCAGGCTTTAGTAAGGGTGACGCAGATATCCTGCGTAAAGCGATGGGTAAAAAGCAAATCGCAATCCTCGATAAAATGAAAAAACAGTTTGTCAACGGCGCCACACTCAAAGGGCATCCGCCAGACAAGCTTGAAAAAATATGGACAGACTGGGAAGCGTTTGCGCAATATGCGTTCAACAAGTCTCACTCAACTTGTTATGCGTTCGTAGCCTACCAAACCGCCTACCTGAAGGCGCATTACCCAAGCGAATACATGGCCGCTGTATTGAATCACGCCGGCAGTGCGGAAAAGATCACCTTCTTTATGGAAGAATGTAAGCGCATGGGCTTGAAGGTGCTTGGTCCAGACATCAATGAATCGCAGAATGGATTCGCGGTAAACGCCAAAGGCGAGATACGGTTTGGTTTGTCCGGACTAAAAGGTGTTGGAGAGAACGCGATTGAAACCATCATCGAAGAAAGAACGAAACACGGTCATTACACTTCTATGTACGACCTGGCCAAACGGGTGAACCAGCGAGCAGCGAATAAAAAATCATTGGAAAGCCTTGTATACTCCGGCGCCTTTGATTGTTTCCGCGAGATCAGCCGGGCGCAATATTTTTACCAGGCTCCAGGTGATGCACAGGGATTAGAAAAAATTCTGAAGTTCGGCAACATCTGCCAGTCTCAGAATGCACGTTCGAGCAATACCTTGTTTGGTGACCTGCAGATGCCGGAAATTGTACCACCAAAATTATCGCCCTGCGAACCCTGGCCATTGGCTCAACAACTCGATTATGAAAAAGAAGTAACGGGTATGTATATGAGCGGCCACCCGCTTGACAATTTCAAATTCGAAATGCGGCACTACAACATCACACCCTTGTCGGATTACAATGAATTTAAAGCAGCCGTAAACACCCATCCAAATCCCGGGCGGCAGTTCAGGTTAGCCGGACTGGTAGTTGATGCACAACATCGGTTGACCAAGACCGGTAAAAATTTCGGCATCCTGGCTGTGGAAGATTACGGTGGAAAAAGTGAGTTCATGTTATGGAGTGAGGACTATGTAAAGTATGCAGCCTATTTTGAAAAAGGATTGATCTTACTGATTGAAGGGAGCTTTAAAACCCGCTATAATAGTGAACAATATGAATTCAAATTATCGAAGATCCACTTGCTGGAAACGGTGAAGCCTGCCTTAACAAAACAGGTCGTCATCGATGTGCAGCCGCAGTTTATTAACGACAGCTTTGTAAACTTCATCGACCAGAACATCAAAGCAAACCCCGGAAAAACTTCTATAAAATTTAATATTGTCGATAGCAGGACTAACTATAAAGTGGGCATGTACACGTTGGAGAAAGGGTTTACGATGAATGATGATATGGCGATCTTCCTCAACGAGAATAAGGATGTCGACGTAAATGTTGTTACCGGGTAAGCAGTATTTTAACATTTCAAAAGTTAGCGAAGCCTTGTCACTTCCTTTACTGTAGCAACCAGTTTAGCCTTCGAAACAAGCTAATTCGGCAGGGTTTTAGAGGAATTTATTATTAACACTGACAATTGGATTGTGCATATGTCATTCCAACATATTTAAATGTTTGGATGTATTTTTGCCCTTCTTTAGTATCAAATTTTAAAAATATAATTATGGCACACGAATTCACGGATGCAAACTTTAAATCAGAAGTGTTGGAATCAGATAAATTATCAGTAATTGATTTTTGGGCGGAATGGTGTGGTCCTTGCCGCGCTATTGGTCCGGTTATCGAAGAACTTTCAAAAGAATATGATGGTAAGGTAAACGTTGGTAAAGTAAACGTGGACCACAACCCGCAGATTTCAACGAATTACGGAATTACAAGTATCCCCGCTATTCTTTTTGTAAAAGGTGGTGTGGTGGTTGACAAATTAGTTGGCGCTCAACCAAAAGCTAATTTTGTAAAAAAGATCGAAGCACTTAAGTAGTTTCTTAAATTCAAGATATATCAAAGCCGAAGTTTTCACTTCGGCTTTTTTCGTGCTAGTATGCA
>JAURWD010000245.1 GCA_030655145.1 Ferruginibacter sp. | reverse complement strand
CATGCGATGACGGTGTTTCTTCCCTTTATCTATTTTCCGTATCTCGGTTTTTCCAAAAATGAAAAATTTGCCGGTGCCCTGGTTGTCAATAATTATAAAAAGTCCGCTGCGAGGGAATGGATCGATGCGGCAGCCTTTGCTGTTGTTGCGGCAACCATCATCCGCACTTTTATTTTCGAGGCATACACCATCCCAACACCCTCAATGGAAAAAACTTTGTTGGTGAATGATTTCTTGTTCGTCAGCAAATTTGCCTACGGTCCACGAATTCCGAATACACCGCTTGCGATGCCATTTGTGCATCACACCATTCCCGGGATGAACACCAAGTCATATTCAGAGTGGATAAAGATTCCATACACCCGCTGGTTTTCTTCCCCGGTTACCCGCAACGACGCTGTGGTGTTTAACTTTCCAACCAATGATACACTCATCAATGATGAAGAAAATTTTGGCTCAAAAATTACCTACTACCAGGCTGTCCGGGAGTTAGGCCGGGAACGGGTTTGGCAGAACTACGAGGATCTGATCATCACCCGACCGGTAGATAAGCGGGAGAATTTTATCAAGCGTTGTGTGGCCATCGCAGGTGATAAACTGGAAATAAAAAACGCGGTCATTTATATAAATGATGTTGCACAACCGTTCCCTCCATATTCAGAATTGTTTTACAATGTGCAGACGACCAGCCCGCTCGACGAAGAACAACTGGCGTCTTTTGGTATTCATGTAAACCCCGAAGATTCTGAGTTTTATGTCGCAAAAGAGGGCCTTTACATCATCAATATGACGCCGGGAGAGACGGAGAAAGTTGCAGCGTTGAAAAATGTTTCCAAGGTCAGCCTGGTAGAGCATTCTGTTACGGCCGACTTGTATCCTTATTACGACACCAGCGCTCATTATACGGTAGATAACTACGGACCTATCTGGATACCGGCAAAGGGCAAATCAATTGACCTCACCCCGGATAATTATATCAAATACGAGCGGTGCATTCGCACGTATGAAGAAAATGAAGTAGAAAATCGTGGTGGTAAGATATTCATAAATGGGAAGGAAACCACCAGTTACACATTCAAGATGAACTATTACTGGTTGATGGGAGATAACCGGCACAATTCACTGGATAGCCGCTATTGGGGATTCGTGCCCGAAGATCACGTGGTGGGTAAAGCTTCGATGATCTGGTTCAGTTGGGAGAAAGGTCCACGCTGGAAAAGGATCTTTAATTCGATCAAATAAAAGAAGTCGATATACTTTAATAATTGTAATTTGAAAACGATCTTCCTCCCAGCAGTAATGTTGGGAGGATTTTTTATCTGTCGCATTAATTATTTTGGATGAGGTGCATGCCCCGGAACGGCACTATAAAAAGTTTGTGTATGACAAAGAAAGACGTACAGTTTGAAGTAGAGGTTTATAATTCTTCAGCAGAATTGAGCGCTCCAGATGCTGCTTTATTAGAGGAGGCCCGCAAGACTACCGCTAATGCGTATGCGCCATATTCTAAATTCCTGGTAAGTGCGGTGGCAGCATTGGAGGGTGGGCAAAAAGTTGTGGGAACAAACCAGGAGAATGCTTCATATCCTGTTGGTATTTGCGCCGAGCGGGTGCTACTGTCAACCGTGGCGTCTCAATATCCCGGCCAGGCAATTGACACCATTGCGATCAGTTACAATAATACCCAGGGAAAAAGTGGACACCCGATCTCGCCCTGCGGTATTTGCAGGCAATCCTTAAGTGAGTACGAGGAACGAATCAACCACCCGATACGGATTATTCTTAGCGGCCTAAGTGGTGAGGTCTTCATAATTAAACAGGCGAAAGACTTGCTGCCGCTCACTTTCACGTCCTCCGACCTTGGATAGTTTGCAAAAAAAAGCGGGATACTGAATTGTATCCCGCGAGTGTTTATATTAATAGTCCTGTTTCGAACAAAGTCGAATGAACTGTTTATTGTTATTGTTTTGTTACCGGTACTTCCAGGTTGATCGTAACCTCGTCACCAACTTCCGCATCTGCTTTACCGATACCATATTCTGACCTGATAATTTTAAATGACCCAACAAAAGTACCGGTAGCATTATCTCCCGTGAATTTAAACGGAAGAACCACAGGTTTTGTAACACCTTTAGCAGTTAAATTTCCTTCAGCCTGGTAACCATCTGCAGTCGCAGTGATCTTTGTAGAAGTAAAATTAATCGCAGGATGATTTGCCGCGTCGAACCAGGAGGCTGCCTGGAGATGCCCGTTACGTTTATCATTACCTGTGTTGATCGTTGCCACATCCACATCTACTTTAAACGATGATCCGCCAAGGTCTGCGGCGTCAAAATTTACATCACCTTTTACACCTTTGAAGTTTCCAATCAATTCCTGGCCATGAGCCTGCATTACAAATTTTACCTGCGCTTTCTCATTATCGATTTTCCAGTTAATGATCGCCTGGATCGTAAACGCCGAGGTAAGGATCAATGCAAACCCAATCACAGTAAGGCCGAAGAATTTTTTCATATTAATCAAATTTTTGGGCAAGATAACTCAGCGCAGCGGCCCTACAAATTCCATCTCGTTAAAAAAACTTAAAATAAAGTTTGAACACCATGTTTGAATTTATTCTCATGTTCAAGTAGCCATTGCTTACGCCATAGATTTCCGCCATAGCCTGTCAACGAGCCATTACTTCCTATTACCCGGTGACAAGGCACAATGATGCTGATGTTGTTTGCACCATTCGTGGTGCCTACAGCGCGGATAGCTTTTGCATCGCCGGTTCGCTTCGATAATTCCATATAACTGATGGTTCGGCCGTAGGGTATGTTCAATAATGCAGCCCATACTTTCTGTCGGAAAGGAGAACCTTCCTGTTGAAGTGGCAGATCAAAATTAAACCTGCGACCTAAAAAATATTCATCAAGTTGTTGAATGGTGTCTGCGACAATTTGCAGCTGCGGTTCCTCATTTGTAGGAATCTCTATTGCAACTGGTCGTTTTTCTGATTGAAAAAAATGCAGGCCGAGTACCGCATCTGCACTCGCTTTCAGCACTAGCTTACCAAGCGGAGATTCAACCAGGACTGTTTGTATGCGCATTAAAAATATATTGAAAAATTTGGATGAATGTTTGCTCGATTGCCCAAAATACAATTTCTTTGAACAGGAAAAAATATCATGACCACGGTGAAAAACGATAACAGGTTTATAGAGAAGGCGATGAATGCAATTGCAGATCCGTGCCGGCTTTCCATTTTGCAAGAGATCTCGAGGAAAGGTGAAATTTGTTGTGGGGATGTGCAGGGGCTAACCGGACTTTCGCAACCCACCTGTTCTCACCACATTAAGTTATTATCGGAAAGTGAATTGATCGAGTGTCGCAAAGAAGGCCGAAATCATTTTTTCGCGTTGAATAAAAATAACTTTCGTAAAGTAAGTTCCTTCCTCGAACGGTTTCACCAGGTTTAATTAACAGCTATCCAATCCTGCTTCCATTACTCACTCCCTGTTGCGGCTGCAACAATACGACTTCATTATTTTCATTGTAGATCCCGAGAACGAGGCATTCGCTCTGGAAGTTTGCGATCTGTTTTACCGGGAAATTTACTACGGCAATCACCTGTTTGTTGAGAATCATATCGGCGGTATAAAGGGTGGTTAACTGCGCTGAAGATTTTTTGATGCCGATAGGTCCAAAATCGATCGTCAGTTGATAGGCTGGCTTTTTTGCTTTTGGAAAATCAGCGACTGCGATCACTGTGCCTACCCGTATGTCGACCTTCTCAAAATCTTCCCAGCTGATCATACATCGCTAACTTTTTCGATCGCATCCAAATTAAGCCGGCCAAAAATGTGGGGAAATACTTCATTGACCGAAGGCGCTAATTCAAATTTCAATTCCGCTGTAAGTTTTTCTTCATTGATGTGCAGGAGGAGCAAATGCTGCACATCCTTGTAATACCTGCTTATTACACCAGCGACCTGGTGTTCACCGCTGGCATGGATAAAGCCTTCTAATTCCAGTGAGGCAGGTTCGTGGTAACCCTGGTGCTGCGCCTTTTCCCAATCGTGTTGGGTTATTACATGGTAGATCATTCTTCTTCGTTCAGGAGTTTTGCAAGCGTAAGTAATTCATCCATCTTGTAGCGGTTCTTATCATCGTCGAAACACTTACTTAATTCTTCCAGCAAAAACTGGATGATGCGTTTGTTGCTAAGCTTCCGGTAATACGATGGGGTAGCGGGTACAGAAATTCTCTTGAAATAACTCTCAAGATCTTTATGCGAATAAACCTGCCCATTCAAAGGATCAATAAAAAAATTAATTTTTTCCGCCACGCTACCGGTGGGATTCATGAACTGGTATTGCGGATCGAAATAGGCGAGAATAAATTGGCGTGGAATGCTGGTAGCCCTAACCGGTAGATCAAGCAGGTCGCACAACACAAGGTATAAAATCCCGTTACTAATGGCATTCCCCTTTTTCGTCTCCAAAGTTTTTGTGATCAGGAAATCTTCGGGCTGGGTGTAGGAAATTTCAACACCCTTTTGTTTATAATAATTGTAAAGGATACTCGTGATCACATTCACCTGCTCGAGTGGGGTCAGGTAATTGTTAAGTTCCAGCCAGATGTTACGGCGTAGCTTTTCTATTTCGTCCATCGCCTGGTTGGACTGCATTTCCGGGAAGTGATACCGCGCCGCAAGCAGGGCTCCCTGCAGCAAACCACAACTTCCATTTTTCCATTGTACAAAATCTTCCGTCAAATCGCGGAAATGCAATTTGTGTATCAATGATTCAATCCTTTCCTGGATGTCTTCATTTTGTGTATTCTCCCAAAGGTTTTCAAGATTGGGTATGATGGCTTTCCCGAAGGAGATGATCTTAGAACTCACGGTCGTATATACCTCGTGGTCTGGATCATCTATCAGGTGAAATAGTGCCGATATCTCTCTGTTCTCTACCAAATTTTTTATTTAGAAATGAAATTCGTTAAATCGACTTATAAAAAGAAGCCAAAATTTTCCACAGGTGGTGACTAACTGTTTTCATGATGAACCCCGGCGGTCATACTCACGGCAGCGGCTGCGTATTTTTAATGAATTTCTAAACCACATAATTGTTAACTAGCGAAGCACGACGACCTTCTTTTGTTGCATAAAAAAAGCGCTGAAACGATCAGCGCTTTTTATGGAGTTATACTTTTTTTCGGGCGGCTTTCTTTTTCACGGGTGCCTTTTTCGCCCCTGTTTTTTTGGCAGGAGATTTTTTATCAAAAGCCTTGGGATCCTGGGTAAGGATCATCTTTTTTACCTCATCAAGTTCAATGTTGGCCAGGTCTTCAGGCGTACGTTTTGCGTTGTCTTTACCCAGGCTAAGTTTCAGCATTTTTTTACCGAAACGAATGAAGGGACCCCAACGGCCGTTTTCAATCGCGATTTTTTCTTCCGGCCACTGCCGGATAAATCTTGTTGCTTCCTTCACAAGTTTTTTCTCGATCAATTCTTCACACTCTGGTTGCGAGATCGTATCAAAATTGTACGCACGCGGAATATTTATAAAGAGATCGTTCCATTTTATGAATGGTCCAAAACGGCCTTTTCCTTTTGTGATCGGTTTCTCGTCGAACCAACCAATAGGCGCATCTTCTTTTTGTTTTGCATGAATGATCTGGATAGCTCTTTCCAGTTCGATGGAAGAAATATCCTCACCTTTTGGAATGGATACAAATTGTTCGCCCCATTTTACATAAGGGCCAAAGCGACCAATATTTACACTCACTTCGAGGTTCTCATGTTCACCCAGGCTCAATGGAAGTTTGAATAATTCGAGCGCTTCATCAAGGCTGATGGTCTCAATACTCTGGCCTGCTTTCAATTTGGCAAAACGTGGTTTCTCCTCGTCGGTTTGTGATCCGATCTGAACCATTGGTCCATACCTGCCCATACGGGCAATGATAGGCTTTCCTGTTTCATCAACACCGAGTAATCTTTCTCCAACAGCACGCTCGGCTGTTTCCAGCGTGTGTGCCACACCGGTATGAAACGGTGTATAAAAATCCTGCACCATATCGCTCCACTGCATTTTACCTTCGGCAATCTCGTCAAACTCTTTTTCAATATTTGCTGTGAACGAATAGTCCATCACTTTATTAAAATGCTGGTTTAAAAAATCTGTCACGACCAACCCAAGGTCCGTTGGAAAAAGTTTGGATTTTTCAGCACCTGTATTTTCCTGCTCCATGATCTTTTCGATCGCGTCGTTCTGCAATCGTAAGATCCTGAAGTTTCTCTTCACACCTTCTTTATCCTTTTTTTCAACATAATTTCTTTTGATGATCGTCGAAATAGTAGGAGCGTAGGTACTTGGACGACCAATGCCCAGTTCCTCTAATTTCTTCACAAGGGAGGCTTCTGTATAGCGGGCGGAATGTTTTGTAAAACGTTCCGTTGCAGTCATGTAATTAAAGGTGAGGACTTGTCCAACAGCCATATTTGGCAGGCGACTTTCGCCTTCATCCTCGCCATCTTCATCATCACTGCTTTCGAGATAGACTTTTAAAAAGCCATCGAATTTTAAAACCTCACCCGTTGCCGTTAATTCTTCGTTATTTGTACTGATGTTGATTTTTGCAATTGTTTTTTCCAGTTCTGCATCACTCATTTGAGAGGCAATGGTGCGCTTCCAGATAAGCTCGTATAAGCGGCTGAGTTCAGGGTCGCTTACCGAATGATTTTCCATGTATGTTGGGCGGATGGCTTCATGAGCTTCCTGCGCACTTTCACTTTTATTCTTGTATTTGCGCTCCTGCAGGTACTTATCACCAAAGCTGGATGTGATCTCCGCTTTGATCGCATTCATCGCGGTTTCACCGAGGTTTACACTGTCGGTACGCATATAAGTGATCTTACCACTTTCATACAGTCTTTGCGCCAGCAACATGGTCTTGCTCACACCATAGCCAAGTTTACGGCTTGCTTCCTGTTGCAGGGTAGAAGTGGTGAAAGGGGCAGCAGGTGTTCGTTTACCAGGCTTAACCTGGATGTCGCGAACCGTATATTTTGCGCCGATGCAAGTATTTAAAAATTTCTCCGCGTTGTCCTGCTCATCAAATTTTTTGCCTTCTGCCTTAAACTGTACCGTACGATTGCTGTTATCTGTTGCAGCGAGGTATGCTTCCACTTTAAAGCTACTGGCCGCCATAAACTGGTTGATCTCCCGCTCTTTTTCCGCAATAAGTTTAACCGCGACGCTCTGTACTCTTCCGGCGCTGAGGCCACCGCTCATGCCGATCTTGCGCCAGAGTACCGGGCTTAATTCAAAGCCCACTATCCGGTCAACCACGCGGCGTGCCTGCTGGGCATTTACGAGGTTCATATCAATAATACGGGGATTTTTAACGGCCTTCTCAATCGCCGGCTTCGTGATCTCGTGGAACACAATACGCTTTGTTGTCTTCGGATCAAGGTTTAAGACTTCCGCGAGGTGCCAGCTGATGCTTTCTCCTTCGCGGTCCTCATCCGAGGCGAGCCAAACTTCTTCGCTCTTCTTTGCGAATGCCTTTAGATCTTTTACAACTTTATCTTTTTCGGCAGGTACAATATATTTGGGTTTGAATTTATTATTGATATCAATACCCATATCATTTTTCTCAAGGTCACGGATATGGCCGAAGCAACTTCTTACTTCGAAATCCTTTCCCAAAATTGCCTCGATCGTTTTAGCTTTCGCGGGTGACTCAACTATTAACAGGTTCTTCGCCATAAGTGAACTTTGTAAGCACTTCCATCACATATAGTTGACAGAAACAGATGAACTGAATTACATTTTTTTGATCGCGAACTCACTGCCTGAACAAACTGTTACTGATGTTTTTTACCACGAAATATTAGAAAAAAAACTCGTGTTTGCAGGTCTGACTTCCGGTGCAATATTACTTTAAAATTGAAAAATCAAAATATTTCTTGCGATGCTAACACGTGCAAAGAGATGATTAAAGAAAATCAATCACCTTGTTCCTGATGTGAAAATCTCCATAAATTTTTCGATGGCCCAACCCTTTCGTTACGATAAATTCTATGTTGGCCAAACCTTGTTCTTTTACTTTTAACGCGTCTGCCCAAGGTGTGACGTCATCATCTTCATCATGTATCCAAAGGATTTTTGCCTCGATCTTTTTCAATGCCCTGTTTATAGAAAACCAACTCGTTTGCTGACCACTTTGTTCAAAGATGATGTTATCGAATTGCCGCCTTACTTCTTCGTCTTTTATCTGGAGCATTTTAAATGCGCCATCCACAGCGGAGCAGGTTTCAGTTGCGGGAGCTATCAAAACAATCCTGTTATTTTCTGAGTGTGGTAAGTTTTCGAGTGCAAGGCTCAATGCGATTCCACCAAAGGAGTGGGCTAAAAAACTATCTACCGGGCCGTACAATGCTATCACTTTTGTGATCATTTCCGCGTATTGTACAGCATTCACCGTTTTGCCTTCACTGCTGCCGTGTGCGGGCGCATCGAAGGCCAACACCTGGTAGCCTTTGTCGACGAAAGACGTAATGTATTGATGAAACTTGTGCGCTGCAGATCTAAATCCATGAAGGATCAATACTGTCCTGGCATTTTCTTTTTTCCAACGAAAACCGTGGACCTTCATCCCATTCAATTGAAAATGTAATTGCTCCGCTTTGCTGAAGATAGCCGGCACCCTTACCTCAGCTTTCATAAAAGGTGTACAGAACAACTCAAAAGCTTTTTCAGCGGCTTTTCGTTTATTCACCAGTGTGAGCATTTTAAATTTTGCCCTGATATAACCGATTGCTAATTTTTGCTTTAATTTCATCGGCTCAAAGATACACTATGAACGTAGTTATGATTGGTTCGGGGAATGTGGCAACCGTGTTGGGAAGGCTGATTAAAAATGCCGGGTTCGAGATCGTACAGGTGTATAGCAGGAGTGGGCACAATGCCGCCCGGCTTGCAGAAGAATTGGGTGCACAGTTTACCGATCAACCCGAAAATATTTCCCGCCAGGCGAATATGTACCTTCTTGCCATTGCAGACCAGGGCTTGACTGACCTTGCCCAGTTTGGAAATTTCGGTGACAACCTGGTTGTGCACACCGCTGGATCAATCAGTAAAGATGTGCTTGAAAAATCGTCCTCTAATTATGGAGTACTGTATCCACTTCAAAGCCTGCGGAAAGAAATCAAAACCTTGCAGCAGGATATACCGTTTTTGATCGATGGAAATAATGAGACGGTGATTTCAGGCCTGGAGCAATTTGCGTTAACGCTTTCCAGTTCTGTTCAGCGGGCCACTGATGAGCAGCGATTGA
>JAURWD010000243.1 GCA_030655145.1 Ferruginibacter sp. | reverse complement strand
TCCTTCAGGTATACCAAGTCGCGGAGTATTATTGAAGCGAGTAATGTTGTTGGTATTATCGAGGGCTCTGATAAAAAAGGCGAGTTTGTATTTCTGACAGCTCATTATGATCACCTTGGAAAAAGAAATGGAAAAATATATTATGGTGCAGACGATGATGGAAGCGGCACTTGCGCGGTGATCGAAATGGCGGACGCGTTTGCCCAGGCAAAAGCGATGGGGAAAGGGCCAAGAAGAACGCTGGTATTCATGACCGTTAGTGGTGAAGAAAAAGGCCTATGGGGAAGTGAGTATTATAGTGATCATCCTTTTTTATCTCTTGAAAAAACGACTGCCAATCTCAATACCGACATGGTTGGCCGAATCGATACAGAAAGAAAATCCGCTGATTCGCTCAACTACATTTACGTGATCGGTCATGACAAACTCAGCAGTGATCTACCGGTGATCAATGAAGGTGCCAATAACAAATACACCAACCTCGTATTTGATTATAAGTATGATGACCCGGCGGATCAAAACAGGATCTACTACAGGAGCGACCATTACAATTTTGCCCGTAAAGGTGTACCCATCTTATTTTTTTACGATGGTATGTTGAAGGCTGACTACCACCAGCCAACAGATACAGTTGATAAAATTTACTGGGACTTATATGAAAAACGCGTTCGCATGATTTTTCACACGGCATGGGAAATTGCGAACCGAGATGAAATGCTCAAGAGAGATATTCCCCTCCAGGAAGGAACTCGCTAGTAGAATAAAACTAATGTTTCACCCATTTGCTGGCTATTTTGTTCATCTCGTAACCTCAACTGTTTGGGTTTTTGTAGCATTGTAGCCGGCAAAATTTCACTCCTCTGCAGAAAAAAATCGGCTAATTTAGCAGGTGCGTGCGGCTTGTCGCATGTCCAGGACTAAATGAACTGAAATGGCATTTTTATCTTTTCCGGAAGCTCCTTTCGAGCTATTGTTTTGCTTCGACCAGGTCATTACTACACTTGAAACCACCGCAGCCGATCCACAACATGGCGATGCCGGGAAAGCGCAGCAATTACTCGATGACATTGCCAGGTACCCCGAACTTCGGACAGGTATTGAGGAAGACTCTCCCGTACTAAAACAGCCGAGCCTTATAAACCGGCTCATGACTGATTATTTTCCTCCGGCACTTACCAACAACGAAATAAAAGCCATAAATCTTCCCTATTCGGACTTCACACTTAACCATACCGAAAGATTCAAAAAAATCCTCTCCAATGCCGGCCAGGATTTTAAAATTAATATCCGCGACTTCGACCAACATAAGTTTTATGTAATGAGCTGTTGCCTGATCTTAAACGAGTATTACGGGACCCGACTCGATTTTTCCCAGCCACTGTTTTATGATATCCCTGACAATGGGATCGCAAAGCACTATCGGATACTTTATAATGGGGATTTTTTGGACGTTCTTCCCACTCCGCAGTCAGTAACGTTGACCGAGGAAGACATTGATGAACTGATGAATAATTATCACGACCTCGCGCTTTGGAAGGCGAAATTCCCGTTAAAAAGTTGGATCCTGAAAGGGTTTGCGATTGTTACCTTATTTGATGCAACAGTTGAAAATGCGGTTTCGTTATTGAAGGAACAATTGCTTGGTCTCAACGGCAGCAAGTTTCAGCAAAGCATGGAAGGTATTTTTCAATCGATCTATAAAATTCCTGATGTCCGTATAGGCTTTACCATATTTGATGAGGATACTGAACGGCTTAGCTTGAACGGCATTGGCACAGAGGTAAAAAGCTTCATCGTATCTAATTGCGATGATACCGATGCCTGCGATATTTTATGTGGCAACTCTTATGAAGCTCTGGTAGAAGAAAAAGTTTATTTCGCTGTTTCCGACACCCAGGTTTACCTGGATTCCGGGCCAAGCAGCAGGCTCGTGAATATGCTCAACGCCCAGGGCATCCGGAGTTTTATCCTGGCACCGATCGTTAAAGAGGAAAAGTTGTTAGGTGTATTAGAGATCGTTTCTTCGCGACCGAAAGAGTTAAACACCATCAATGCCAATAAGCTTGACATTGTAATGCCATTTCTCACGGATGCGGTTGAACGTTTGATATCCCAATTGCAAAACCAGGTAGAGGCAGTGATCCAGGAAAAATATACTTCCATTCACCCAAGTGTTTACTGGAAATTCCGCGAAGAAGCGCGGCAATATATCAATGGGCTGTACTCTGGCCAGGATTACTCTTTAAAAGAAATCCTTTTCAGTGGGGTTTACCCCTTGTACGGCGAAGTTGACATTAAAGGATCTTCTGAAACAAGAAATGAAAGTGCGAAATCGGATATTAAGACCCAGCTTAAAACTTTACTGGAATTGTTGCAAGCTATCAATGAATCAGATGAATTAAAATTATCACTTCACAAAGAAGCCAGGCGGGTAGAAAATTATTTATATGACATCACAGCTTCCTTACAAGCCGGCGCAGAGCAGTTGATCTCTTCGTACCTCGAAGCCTCGGTTCACCCTGCGTTAGAAAAAATCTCGCAGCCAGCATTTTTATCCCGCATTGCGGCATATTTTAAAGAAACCTCAAAAGAGGAGGGCAGCTTTCACCTTCATCGCCGGCAATACGAGACAACCATTTCAAAAATTAATAGTAAACTGGCCACTGTCCTGGATCAAAGTCAACAAAAGGCTCAATCAATTTACCCGCATTACTATGAGCGTTTCAAAACGGACGGAATTGAACACAACCTCTACATCGGGCCAATGATCGCTCCTCATTATGAATTTACCGTTGGCAAGTTGCAGGAGTTAAGATTGTGGCAGGTGCAGGTGCTGTGCGAAATGGAACGGGCTCACTATAAAATTCAAGGCAGCCTACCCTATCCGTTTGATGTAACTACGCTCATTCTTGTCCATCACTCTCCAATTGCGATCCGGTTTCGCATGGATGAAAAACGATTTGACGTGGATGGAAGCTATAATGCCAGGTATGAGATCATCAAAAAGCGCATCGATAAGGCGCATATTAAAGGAAGTACGGAACGCATTACCCAGCCGGGCATGCTTACCATCGTTTACTCTAACGCAACGGATGAACTGGAGTACGAGCAGTATATTAATGTGCTGGAAGAGAGAGGACTTTTACAAAAAACCTCGCTGGAAAAGATCATGGTCGAAGACCTCCAGGGAGTTACCGGCATGAAGGCCCTGCGGGTAAAAATCAATCATGAAGTAACCAGGAAAGAGTTGGCCTCCATAACACATTGACATAATTAGTCAGTCGATCGATACTTCTCCCATCGCTCACCCGTCCCCTGTTATTTTCCTCCTTCATATATTTGCTGCCCATGGCGCAAAAAAAACTGCAACGTTTTGCAGACATCAAGACCTTTTCCAATGTTTTGGAATACCCTGAAAATATGAAGGGGCAATGGCAGGCTTTTTTTAAAAACGCACACCCGGTGGTGTTGGAGTTAGCCTGTGGACGAGGTGAATACACAGTTGCTTTGTCGAGGATGTTTCCAGAACAAAATTTTATCGGTGTCGACATTAAGGGTAACCGAATGTACATTGGAGCCAAGCAAGCTTTGCACGACCAGATTGACAATGCCGCATTTCTTCGGACGCAGATCATCAAATTGCCTGATTAT
>JAURWD010000236.1 GCA_030655145.1 Ferruginibacter sp. | reverse complement strand
AGAGGTTTTTTTAGTTCGCTGTTCTTTTAATTGGATGTTGTGCTCAGTAGGTAGAGCATCCCGATTAATCGGGAGGGTCCTGAGTTCGAGTCCCAGCCAGTTCACAAGGTCTCTGAGAAATCAGGGACTTTTTTTATGCCTTTTGTGTACGTCATTTACTTGGAGAAGTTCAACAAGTATTAGGTTGGTGCCTGCATTGAGTTGCAAAGGCGAATGCATGAACATAATATTGGGCATTCAAAGTTTACTTCCACCGGAATTCCTAGGATGCTAAAACATACTGAAGAATTCGACACATTGCAGTCAGCAAAGAAAAGAGAATTGCAGATCAAGAAGATGAAATCACGCAAATACATTGAGTCATTGTTTGAGTAGCTCAGTTGGTAGGAGCAGTCCACAAACTCTCCGTGCTCCAGGGAATTTTTTATGTACCGGTTGGCGCTTGGCCATTCCACAGATTAAACCAGATGAATCATCTTAAAAGATATTCGGGTCACTTGCAAATAAAGCACGAAGTAACGCCAACGCATAGTTGTGTTTATTTGCCGATGCCATAAAGGCTTAATCCATTTTGGGAGGTTACAATAGCTTAACAATCGCTTAAGTTTTTCTTAATACTGCGCGGCTACTTTCGTCTCCTAAAAAAATAAGATGAAAAAATTTACGCTCTTCATGGTGTTGGTGACTTCGTTAGCTGCTTGTAAAAAACAAGACCTTTCGCAGTTAACGGAAAAGGATAAAGAATTGGCGGCCTCCCTCGCCCGCGGTGCTGATCCTCACGAGCGTGCAACGTTTTCTTTACTGAGTACCATCACACTCGCTGGTGGCGCAGGCGCAGCCGAAATCAGTGCGTTTGATACTCAAACCAAAAAATTGTTTGTCGTTAATAATAGTTCCGGTGTCAATCAGATAGATATTTATGATCTCTCTGATCCGGCTAATCCAACCTTATCAGGAAATATTAATACTGCCCAGTTCGGTGGTTTTGTAAACAGTGTTTCAGTACACGGAGGAAAACTGGCAGCTGCAATAGAAGCCGTTGATAAAGTGAGTGCAGGAAGGATACTCGTATTTGCAACTGGTACGTATGAAGTAATTGCTAACGTGGTTGTTGGTTCCCTGCCCGACATGGTTATCTTTTCACCTGACGGTCAATATATTCTCAGTGCGAATGAAGGTGAACCGAATGATGCTTATACCATCGATCCCGTTGGGTCTGTTTCCATCATTAACGTGGCGGCAAATTATGCAGTGTCTACACTCGATTTTTCCGGGTTTGAAAATCGGTCCACAGAATTAAAATCAAAAGGCTTTCGCATTTTTGGTTTGAATGCAAGTTTTGCGCAGGACATTGAACCGGAATATATCGCTGTCGCGGAAAATTCCAAAAAAGCCTGGGTTACCCTACAGGAAAATAATGGCATTGCCCTAATTAACCTGGACGCAAAAAAGATCGTGGATGTGTTCCCGTTAGGTTTTAAAGATTACGCCAATCCGCAGAATTCAATCGATCCAAGCGACCAGGATGGCGGCATTTTCTTCAACCCATGGAAAGTAAAAGGAATTTATATGCCCGATGGAATTTCTGTGCTTGCCAATAATAATGTGCCCTTTGTTTTCACCGCTAATGAGGGCGACTCACGGGAGTACAGCGGGTTTTCAGAGATCAAGCGCATCAGCAGCAATTCAGTAGTACTTGACCCAACTGCTTTCCCAACTGCAGGGCAACTGAAAACGCCCGGCATGCTGGGCCGTCTGAATATTACCACAACGCTTGGGGATAGCGACCAGGACGGTGACCTTGATGAACTGTATAGCTATGGAGCCCGGTCATTTAGCATCTGGCATGGCCTGACCGGGGAACTGTTATACGACAGCCAAGACTTTATAGATAAGAAAGCCGCGGAACTAAATATTTATCCCGATGGCAGAAGCGATGATAAAGGTTGTGAACCAGAAGCTATCACCACCGGTCGCGTGGGGAATAAAAATATTCTTTTCGTTGGTTTGGAAAGAGCCAATGCCGTAATGGTTTTCGAGATGTCAAATCCCATGAAACCGCAATTCCTGCAAGTCCTGAAGACGGGTACGGCTCCCGAAGGTGTATTGTTTGTTCCTGCTTCCGAAAGCCCGAATGCAAAAAGCACCTTGATCGTAAGCAACGAAACGAGTGGAACTGTCAGCATATTTACAACGAATTAGAAATTCCCGATTGAAAACTATTAGCGCAGCTTTTGGTTGCGCTTTTTTTTGTGGCTAAGTTCCTCGTAAGTAAAAAAATTCCATCCACCCGATTTTCTTTCCTTTGTTGAAAGTTTTCCATGGTGCATATCTTTCATTACCACCTTTCTTCCGGCCTGCCGGCACCAGTTTTCAACAGGTACCTGGAAACCCTTCCCCCAGATATTCAAAAAAAAATCAAGGGATATCGTCAATGGCAAGACGCAGAACGTTCACTGGCCGGCTACATCCTGCTGCAAAAAGGGTTGGAAAATCTCAACCTACCACCCATCGATTTTTCATCATTGACCTACGGTGAATTTCGAAAGCCCGGGTTAGACAACATTCATTTCAATATTACCCATTCCGGCGATTTCACGGTCTGCGCCATTAGTAAAGATCAGGAAGTAGGGATTGATATTGAACTCATCAGCGACATCCCCCTGGGAGACTTTACAGAATTTTTTAATGCGACCGAATGGCACGGAGTGCTAAATGCACCTGATTCAATGAAAGCCTTCTACCAGCTCTGGACCAAAAAAGAGGCTTTTCTTAAACTCGTAGGGTCAGGGCTAAACGAGCCACTCCATAAGGTCAATATTGACAAAGGCCTTATACATTGGTCCAATCAACACTTTGTTTTGCAGGAGGTGGATATTGATCCGCTTCATGTTTGTCACCTGTGTACTGCCGTGCCCGCACCTGGTTTTACTATTTCAGGTGTTTTTTTATAAAAATAAATTTGCATATGACGCGTTCGGTCGACTTTCAGCGTTCATTTAGCTATTGATTGAACCTTGTGGGAGATTTCCGGATATTGAAAGCCAGTCCCGGCTGTTTCTGAAATTTTTTAATTATTTTGCAGGTAGTTTATTAGCATTCAAACAACCCAAAGGATGAGCGTTTTTACCAACCCGGTTGAACGTTTTTCAAAGCCGCTTAGGACGGCAATACTTAAGTACCCCGACGTTTTTGTCTTCAAAAAGAATTCCCCATACTTACCTGATGATAAAGAAAACGATTACCCTTTTTTGTTTACCGTTTGCGGGAGGAAATAAATATTCCTACCGTGAATTCACGGAAAAGGCGCCCCCGTTTTTGAAAATTGAAACGCTTGACTATCCCGGCCGGGGATCAAGGATGAAAGATCCATTGCCCGCGGATATCGAAACGCTTACCGACGATCTTTATAACCAGGTACAACAATTTCCTGCTGGCCAGGAATATGCGATCTATGGACATAGTCTTGGTGGCCTGATGGCTTATAAACTGGCCCGGAAACTTGTAGACAACGGCTACGAACCGCCCTTGCATTTATTCATTACCGGCACAACCGGGCCGGCTGCAGAATCACGTTCGGAGAAAAAGCGGCACCTCTTAGGCAAAACTGAATTCCTGGCCGAGATCCGCGACCTGGACGGCATGCCTGAGGAAATTCTCAATAACGAGGAGCTGCTATACTATTTTGAGCCCATTTTACGTTCTGATTTCAAAATTAGCGAGGACTATCTCCACGTTGCCGGGGAGCCTCTGGATATTCCCATGACAGTGATTACCGGTACAGAAGAAGACATGGAGCTCGCAGACATCCAGCTTTGGCAGCAGGAAACGCGGCAACAGGTCGACTTTAAAAGGTTGCCTGGTAAACACTTTTTTATTTTTCAGCATACCTATCATGTGATCGAGATCATTGCAAAAAAATTATACGCTTACAACACAGTCTAATTACAACTTATGAACACAACAAGAATGTACCTGAAACCCAATGTCGTACTTGAACCCCTGGTTGATAAATGGTACGCATGGAGTCACCTTATTTCGCCCGCCACGGCGGCGATGAACATTGTAAATCGTCACCTCACCATCATTGAGTCATACTTAGCTGCTCCGCAGATTCATGCCGAGGCAGTCTTGAACCCGAAAATGCGTGGTGGTCCTTTTATGGATTTTGGCGGCGGTCGCCTGGAAGAGATCACAGCGCTGGAGCAAGAGTCATTCAAAAAGCAGGAGAAAGTGATCCAGTTTGCAAAAGCTGTGAAGGAACTGGATAAAATGTTGATGGCTGAAGCCAAAGGATATGGCCTGGAAACCTTGTACCCAAAGGTGCCGGAATTACTTAAAGGTTACGTCGAGCTTTACTATGATCGTAATAACAATGCAGGCTTCCGCTTTTTTGAATCACTATTGTATAAAAGCGAGTTCTATAACCGCGACTCTCAGAGCATCAGTATGTGGATCACGAACAATGATGAACGCCCGTTTTGCCTGAGCACCCCGCGCCTCAACGAGCCGGATGTATTAAATCTCGACATCAGTTTTGACCACCCTTGCATCGACGAACTGGCAAAAATGAAGCGGGCGCCACAAACGCTTGATTACATTAAGGCCATCACCGGCATTTCCCCATCGCAAGAAGCTTTGTTTGAA
>JAURWD010000228.1 GCA_030655145.1 Ferruginibacter sp. | reverse complement strand
AAAGATCAGTCCCGAGATGATGCTGGACCATATTGCCCGCCTCAAAGGCATTCACCATTCAACCGAAAGAAAACAGGTTGTGGGTGCGCTGTTAAATCGCGTGAATCTTTACAATGATCGTAAGAAAAACCTTGGAACATTTTCTGGTGGAATGAAACAACGTTTTGGCATCGCCCAGGCGTTGATGGGCAACCCACAACTCATCATTGTTGACGAACCCACTGCCGGCCTGGATCCGGGAGAACGTAACCGGTTTTATAATCTCCTGAGTGAACTGGGAGAAAATACCATTGTCATTCTTTCGACCCATATCGTTGAAGACGTAAGGACCCTTTGCAGTGATTTCGCCATTATTTGCCAGGGCGAATTATTGCGGCACGACCGGCCGGATGATGCTGTGGGGGAAATTGAAGGAAAGGTGTACAGCAAGGCTATCGAAAAATCGGCGATCGAATCATATCGCAATCAATACCAGGTGATCTCTGTGCAAATGAAAGGTGGAAGCCTGAATATTCGCGTGTTTGCGGATAATGATCCAGGCAATGGATTTATCCCCGTACAGGCCGTGTTGGAAGATGTTTATTTCCACCAGATATCAAGCCGCATGGATGTGATCACCCTTTGATGTTAACCTTAAAACAAGCTTATGTTCTGGCAAATATTTTTGTTTGAAATAAAATACCGGACTACGCGACCTGCGTCCTGGATCTATTTTTTCCTTTTCTTTTTAATTGGTTTTTTATCCGTCGCAACCGGCTCCACACCGGCCACCGAAAAAGTGATGCACAATGCGCCCTGGGTGATGGCAGATGGCAACATCATCTTCAGCATGGTGGGCATGCTCGTATGTTCCGCCATCATGGGCGTACCGTTGTACCGCGACATTGAACATCAAACCCGTAATTACTTCTACGCCTACCCGATATCAAAGGGCGGATATTTCTGGGGTCGTTTTTTGGGCTCCTTCATTTTTGTGTTGATTGTTGGAAGTGCATTTAGCTGGGGCAGCCTCGCCGGCGCCGCGGTAGGACCAACTTTTGGCTGGGTGACTGCAGAACGGATTGGGTCGTATGGATTGTGGAATTATTTTCATCCGTACTTCACTTTTTGTATTACCAACTTATTGTTATCGTCCACGATTTTTTTCGCCCTCGTCTCGCTCACGCGAAACGTGAAGGTGATTTACTCCGCAAGTATTTTGTTGCTGATCGGCTACCTGCTCGCCAACTTTTTAGTGTCTGACCTGGAGCGGCGCGAGTTGGTGAAACTGCTGGATCCTTTTGCCCTGAATACTTTCGAACTGGAAACCCGCTTTTACACACCTTACGAAAAAAATACCCTGCTTGCTCCCATCAGCCGGGTGGTAATACTGAACCGCATCATTTGGCTCACCGTGGCAGCGGCCATTATTGGTTTCGCCTACTGGCGATTTAGTTTCCAAAAATTTTTGCAACCCGAACACAGCGGAAAGAAAAAGAAGAAAAAAGAACTGGCGGAAACGGCTCCCCAACTTCCCAAACTTATTCACCAGGTTTATGATAAAAAGCAAACGTTTGGCATTTGGGCGAACCTCGCAAAGCTGGAATTTTTAAACATCGTAAAAGACAATTACTTCAGGGCCATCCTTGGTGGCGGCGTTGTTTTTCTACTGATCGATTTCTGGATCGGCAATACATTATACAGCGTGGGTAATAAGCCGCTGACCGTCTTCCTGATGGAGTTTAAGAACTATAATTATTCCCTGTTCATTTTTATCATTCTACTTTTTTACACCGGTGAAGCGGTGCACCGTGAAAGAAATACGCGTTTCAATATTTTGAATGATGCCTTGCCCGTTTCGAACACCGTGTTTTTTCTTTCAAAACTGGCAGGCCTTTTTGGTGTTGCTTTTGTGCTGTCAAACATACCGATCGTGGTGGGCGTGTTGGTACAAAGCCTGAAAGGATTTACCGATTATAATTTCAGCATCTATTTCACGGAGATGTATTTGCTTTCACTGCCTTCGTACATACAGATGGTGCTCTTGTGTTTTGCGGTACACATGATCATGAATAACAAGTTTGGAGGTCATGGCGTAGCCATGATGATCTGGATCACCATGTTCATTTTGCGCTCATTTGTGCGGATGGATTATAACCTGCTGTTTTATTTTTATACACCCAACTACACCTGGTCCGACATGAATGGTATCGGGCATTTCCTGGAACCGCAGAACTGGTTTAATTTTTATTGGCTGATGCTGGGAGCATTGTTGGTTACGCTGGCCTTCCTGTTTTTTCCACGTGGGGTAACCGGGGGATTTACAGAACGATGGAGGGTTGCCATGCAACGTTTCAGCGGTTGGCCCCGCCTGCTTACCACCTTATTTTTTGTTGCCTGGATCGGAAGCGGTGCGTTTATTTATTACAATGTTAGTTACCTCAACAATTATTACACAGCAGCCGAAACCCGTAACCGCCTGGCAAGGTATGAGCTTGCGCTAAAAAAGTACGAAGCGCTGCCCCAGCCAAAAGTTACGAGCCTGTTGTTAAAGGCAGATATTTTCCCGGATGATCGCCGCGTTGAGATCAATGCCCGCCTGGGGCTTAAAAACAAAACCAGTTCGGCGATCAATGTTCTGCATTTGTTGGCCGAACAAAATGTATCGTACAGTATTTTGTACAATGGTAAGAAGCTCGCATACACGAATCCGTTAGCGGTGCCTTACTCGGTGTTTACCATGTTTAAAAAAGGGAAGGATACCCTTAATTACCGGATCTATCAACTGCCCGCTCCGCTGCAGGTAGGTGATACAGCGCTGCTGGAAGTATCCTCCACCGTGGCCAATCACGGTTTTCCAAATAGCGGTTATGGCCGCGAAATTTTGTACAACGGAACCTTTCTTAGCGGGGGCATACCTGCCTTGGGCTATGATGCGCAAAGGGAATTGGAGAGTGATGAGTATCGCAAACAAAACGGGTTAAAGGCTAAGATCGACGAATACCCGGAGCAGGATGACCCGGTAGGAAAGCATACCATTTTATTTAATAACGATGCCGACCTGATTCATTTTGAAGCAGTATTAAGTACGAAGGAAGGACAGATTGCGATCGCCCCGGGCTACCTGCAAAAAAGATGGAAAGAAAATGGCCGGGAATATTTTTCGTATGTGCAGGATTCGCCGATCGATTATTTTTTCAGTATTGTTTCAGCGAGGTACTCGCTGCTGAAAGATTCTGTCACAACGCCCGATGGAAAAAATATCAACATCGAAATTTTTTACGATCACCAGCATCCCTTCAACCTGGATCGTTTTGTTGCTGCTTACAAAGACGGGCTTGATTATTTTTCCCGGGCTTACGGACCCTTTCAGCATCGCCAAATGCGCATACTGGAGTTTCCGCGGTACGCGGGCTTTGCACAAAGCTTTCCTAACACGGTTCCATTTTCTGAGAGCTTTGGCTGGGTAGCCGATTTTAAAAAGCCCGATGATTTCGACTATCTCTATTTTGTAACTGCGCATGAGTTAGCGCACCAGTGGTGGGGCCACCAGGTAAATCCGAACTATACCCGTGGGTCGAATTTAATTTCTGAGGCGCTCGCAGAATACACCGCCCTATTGCTTACGGAAAGAAAGTATGGTAAGGATAATATGAAACGCTTTTTGAAAGATGAACTCGATCGGTATCTAAGCGGGCGGGCCAATGAAGCGAAAAAAGAAAATGTTTTTCTGTATTGCAACCGACCGTATCAATGGTATAACAAAGGTAGCCTGGTGATCTACGGCCTGCGGGACCTGATCGGCGACAGTACGTTGAACAAGGCATTGCACGAGTTCCGCGACAGTTTTGCGCTCAAAGAAAATGGGCCATTCGCGGGCAGCAATGACCTCTATGGATTCTTGAAAAAGCATACGCCAGATTCTTTCCACTATTACTTAACGGATACCTGGGAGAAGATCACTTTATATGAAAATAAGCTGGTGAAAGCGGTCGCGAAATCAACCGGCAAAGACTCTTACGATGTAACGCTGGATTTTAGTTCGAAGAAATGGTATGCCGACAGCTCGGGAAAAGAATCGCCGGCCGCGATGAATGATTACATTGATGTGGCGGTGTTTGGAGAAGAGACCCGCGACAAATCGGGGCGCAAACAAGTAAATCCTTTGTACCTGCAAAAACTTAAACTAACACCTGGTGTACGAAAGATCACCTTGCAGGTGAAAGGCAAACCTGTCAAAGCCGGTATAGATCCGTATAACAAATTGATAGACCGGATTCCGGATGATAATATGGGAGATGTGGACTTGTAGGATGACTTGCAAAGCACACAAGTCGATCGTCAGATTGGGGATTGAATAGGTTCAACGGTTACAGGCCTGGAATAATAAAACAAAAAAGATGAAGCCGCGACTTCATCTTTTTTGTTTTAGCGAAAGCATCAATTAATATCGTTTTACAACCCTGAAGAGAAAACGCTCAGGGTTACCGATCACCCCACCTGCTGCTCTTCTTTTTTTAAGCATATCCGATTTCCAATAGTCAGCAGCTTTTGCACTGTCGACGACAGCGGTTACCACTGTGACCTTGTTTGGATTATCGGCGTCATGTGCATACACACGATCAACGATCCCATTCGCAATCCTTTCAGGTCTGCCTTCTTCAAAACCTTTTTCCCAGGTTGCCCAATCTTTAACAGAGAAGGTGGTCATGGAACGTACCGCCTCGCCGATCATAGCTGTATCCTGGAACACAGCGTTGTTGTGTATAATCGTTGGTGTTCCGGTGACGCCACCTTTTTCCATCGCTTTTTTCAGTGAAGCATCTTTGGCGAAGGCCTTTGCTTTTGCAAAGTCATCTGTTTTTAGCGCGACCAGCACCATGTTGGAATCCATCACCCCACGCCCAATCACATAATTGTGTACACCATTGGCCAACCGCAATGAATCATGCGCTTCATAAGAGGCCATCCATTTGGCGAAGTTGCCAACCCGGTGTTTTGCGATCATCATTCCCTGGGCCGTTCGGGTGATGGTGGAGGCCGCAAGAGGTTCGTTGGTCATGGTTGTACTACTGGTCATCGTGTCGGTGGTGACTTCCTCTGTCGTGGTTTTTTCCCCGCTGTCATTACAAGCAGCTAAAAAAAATAGACCGGCACCCAATAAAAATTTTGGCAATAATTGTGTTGAGATCATCAGGTTGATTTTAAGTGGTTGAAAAAAAGTGGAAGGGCGGAGATGTTGTGGAGAGAGAGGGAGATAAATGTACAAAAATTTATATACGGTGGGGGAATTTTAAACTCCAACGGATGAGTGATCGCTAACGGCTCAATCGCTCATCGGGGCCTGCCTAAAACAAGAATGAAAATGCTTTCACCATTCCTGCAAATGGGACGGAAGATGGTTTTTGTTTTGTATTTAAGGATTCAGCATTTGCAATCTGTTATTGGCAGGTTGCTTTCACGTAAGATTTTGTTCTGGCACTTCAATTGCATAAAAGATCGTATACATAAACCCTGTAAACCTCGAACAATGAAAAAATATTTAAGCATTGCTTGTCTTCTCTCCGTATCGGTCCTCGTAAATTCCTGTTCCCGCAACCCGGTCAGTGGCAAAAAACAAGTTGTATTAATGTCGGAGGCGCAGGAGATAGCCATGGGAAAGGAAGCGGACCCCCAGATCGTGGCTCAATTTGGGTTGTATCCCGATAGTGCGATCCAACGGTTCATCCGTCAGAAAGGGAGTGAAATGGCAGCCATCTCTCATCGGCCGAAAATAGCTTATGAATTTAAAGTGCTTGATTCCGATGTATTGAATGCCTTCGCAACACCTGGAGGCTATGTGTATTTTACCCGTGGGATTTTGGCGCACTTCAACAGTGAGGCTGATTTTGCTGGGGTGCTGGGCCATGAGATCGGTCACATCACCGCCCGGCATTCAGTTACTCAACAACGCAATGCCATCCTTGGTCAAATAGGGATTATTGCTACCGCCGTGATCAACCCGGAGCTGGGCCAGTTTGCACAGCAGGCATCCCAGGGTTTAGGTTTGTTGTTTTTAAAATTTGGTCGCGACGCGGAAAGAGAGTCTGATCGGTTGGGTGTAGAGTACTCCACTAAAATCGGGTATGATGCCAGCCAGATGGCGGAGTTTTTTAACACGCTCAAAAGGAAGTCTGGCGACGAAGCCAACAGTATTCCCACCTTCATGTCAACCCATCCTGATCCAGGGGAAAGAAACCAGACGGTAGCAAAGCTTGCAACCGAATGGAAACAAAAACTCAATGTCACCAATCCACAAGTGAACCGGAACTCCTATCTTAAACGCATCGAAGGGATCATTTACGGCGAAGATCCTCGCCAGGGTTTTGTGGAAGCAAATGTTTTTTATCATCCTGAGTTAAAATTTCAATTTCCGATACCCACAGGTTGGGCCGCATTGAATTCACCCCAAAGTGTGCAAATGGCACCGAAGGATGGCAAGGCGCTGATGTTGATGACGCTGGCACCAGGAAAAACTTTACAGGAAGCAGCCACAGCGGTTTTACAACGTTATAATTTGCAGGCGCTTGAAAGCAGGGAAGTCAATGTAAATGGTTTTAATGCACTGTCCATCGTGGCAGATCAAAAAGCCGATCCGCAACAACAGCAACAACAGCAGCAGCAACAGCCGGTGCGAACCCTCTCATATTTGATTCAACAAGGCGGCAACATTTACCATTTTGTCGGTGTGAGTACGCCCCCAGATTTCAATGCATACATGACCGCATTTTCGCAAACCATGCAAAATTTCAAGGAGTTGAAAGACCCGGCAAAACTTAATAAAAAACCAGAACGCGTCCGAATTAAAACGGTCGTAAGCGATGGAACCCTGGACCAGGTTTTAAAGGCTAACAAGGTTAGTTCAACCAGGTTGGAAGAAATGGCGATCCTCAATGGGATGAAGCTTACTGATCGCGTAACGAAAGGGAGTTTGGTTAAAGTGATACAGGATTAATATAACCCGGTCTTCTCACCGGGTTATGAAATTTGTTTGCGTTCACCTACTTTATTTTTTACAATCTTCGTGATTCGTTCAAGGTTTCAATCCATCACAGTCGCCTCTGCCGCCGGCGGGGCTGCGTCATTGCAAGGCTGCTGCTTTCGCCTCTTTGAAAAATCTCGCTGACGCTCGATGTTTTCAATCCCGATTGCATCGGGACCGAACCGAAAGAGGCAGCTTATGCAACGACTGGTGGGTGAAATGCAGCGTCAGATTGTTTCACTCATTGACTCTATGTTTTTTTTGTTGGTTTTGTGTCTTCGCTGTTAGTGAAGTTTTAAATGCATCACAGTCGCCTCTGCCGCCGGCGGGGCTGCGTCATTGCAACGCTGCTGCTTTCGCCTCTTTGAA
>JAURWD010000150.1 GCA_030655145.1 Ferruginibacter sp. | reverse complement strand
AGGTATGATCGAGGGCCATTCGCATCTTTTTCTCCATCCTTATAATGAAACCAGTTGGGACGACCAGGTGTTGAACGAAAGCAGGACAGAGAGAACAGCGCGTGCCATCAATCATGCTAAGGCTACGCTGATGGCTGGTTTTACGACGGTGAGAGACCTCGGGACAGAAGGTGCCATGTATGACGACGCGGCTTTAAAATCAGTCATTGAAAAAGGGATTGTGCCCGGTCCGAGGATCATTGCAGCCACCAGGGCCATTGTTGCAAAAGGCACTTACGGGCCGAGAAAAGGTAACCCGGATATTGATTTTCCGCAAGGTGCCGCGGAGGTAGGAAATCTGTCTGAATTGATAAATGAAGTACGCATTCAAATTGGTAAAGGAGCAGATGTTGTTAAGATCTACGCTGATTACCGGTGGGGGCTTAAGAAAGAGGAAGCGCCCACCTTTACGGTGGAAGAAATTGCAGCGGCAGTAGCCGTTGCGAAGAGCGGTGGGCGACAAGTAGTGGCACATGCATCTTCTGTTGAAGGGATGCGGAGGGCCATACTGGGCTGCGTGAGCGTTATTGAACATGGCGATAATGGAACGGCGGAGATCTTTGCATTGATGAAGGAAAAAAATGTTGCGCTTTGTCCGACCATCAGTGCCGGTGAAGCCGTGGCAGCCTACCGCGCTGAAAAAAAAGGCGGCGTCATCGACAGCAGCGACATTCGCGATAAAATGAGGGCGATGAACCTCGCTCTGAAAGCTGGTGTCACGATTTGTATGGGAGGAGATGTGGGTGTCTATACTCACGGAGACAACGCCCGGGAATTAATTGCTATGAAAAAATATGGCATGTCCGCTATCGCTGTTCTTCAATCAGCCACTTCAGTGAACGCCAGGGTTTTTGGAATGGGGGATAAGATCGGCAAGTTGCAGGCCGGGATGCTGGCGGATATTATTGGCGTGGCAGGTGATCCAATTGCAAACATTGAAGTGACAAAGCAGGTAAAGTTCGTGATGAAAGATGGGGTGGTGTATAAAACCGATATGCAGTAATGACTGAAGCCCAGGTGGTGGTTGCTCTTTTCTCTATTTTTGCTCAATTCCACAGGGAAATTCAAATTGTTTTTTTTAGTTTTGCAGCAATTCAACATTGCCTGATCGTATAATGGTAGTACCGCAGATTCTGATTCTGCTTGTCTTGGTTCGAATCCAGGTCGGGTAACCCAAAAAAGGACAAATCGAAAACCCCGGTTGTCCTTTTTTATTTGTTGCCATATTGGTTTCCAGAGCAATTTCTACTCACCATCATTCTCTCAACGCTACCTGCTTCTGCCACTTTCGATTCAGCATTAAAAAAAGGGATTTGAAGCGAGCGCACCTTTCTTCTCAAGCTGCAGTTATTTTTCAAGTCATTTGATTTCAAGCATTAAACAAATAAAAAAGGGTCACATCAAGTGACCCTGTGCTGCCAGCCGGGTATGTTTTCATTGCGGGTGAATATTTTTACAGCTATTTTTTTGACACCAGGTATTTTGAGAAAACCCAACCCTCCAGGTCATTCAATCCATGCACTTTTTCCAACACTTCGACAAAGCTCCAGTTACCTTCTCTTTTGAGCACAGTCACCTGGGTGTTTTTTGGAAGTTCGTCGGTCAGGGTCACAAACTGGGTGCCGGCGCCAGCACGAATATTTACCGCAGTCGTGGTAGTGAACACTTCCGGTGTATTGTCTTTTCTTCCCATCACTTTTGATCTGAAACTACCCATCGGGAACGCCGGGCCTGGATCCGATTTTCTATGCGGAGCAATGTCTTCATGGCCAAGCACATCTTTCAATCCGTAAGTTTTTACCAACAACGAACTAACCTCTGTGGCCACCTGCATTTGAAAATTGGTGTACACCTGCCATCCTGCTTCGTGAGATTCGTTTTTGTGCCGGGCAATGATCACGTCGGTATCCTGCACGATTTTTTTATCAACGGGACAGATCCAGTTGTTCGCGGTTTTTACAACCCGTCCGCCGTTGACCAGTTCGATCCCGATGGAAAACCTGTTCATCCCAACCAGCCCGTTCCATTCGCTTACCCCGGCATGCCAGGTTACGGTTGTGAATGCTGCGAATTGCGTGATGGCTCCGTCGCGATCGATCACCAGGTGGGCCGAGGCCTTGGCATCTTTGTTCATGAACCAACTGATAGAACCCTTCCCTTCCGTAGCTGCGGTGTAGTGCATAACGAGGAACTGGGGTGTGTACTTGCCGCCGTGATTGGGGGTTGCTCTAAAGTCTACCTGGTGGTTGTTGTTGTCAAACAGCAGGTCATTGATGATCTTCATTTCAAACTGTTTTTGGTTGGATAAATAAATGATGGTTGATCAAGGAAAAAGCCGTTTGAATACTTCAGCAAGAAACGATTTGGGAAAAGATTTTGAAAGGGGGAATTAACCCTTTTTTAAAAGATAAGTTCCGTTAGTCAAAACTTGCAAATAAGCTTAGGGGCTGAATGGCCGGTTGGAAATCAGCACTAAACTTACAATTTCCAAAGAGGATTTGCAAGTATCGCTTACCGTTATTTTAATCGGTTGTTTAGGTCAAGCCATCCAGAAGAAATTGCGTTGGTCAGAATCAGGCACGTTCCTTGCAAAAATCTTTGAGCCGTAATGGAATGTAGCGGGGTAACTTATGTCAGCTGCCTTCTCACAAATCAAATGAAAAAACATAGATTCGCAACAGTTTTTATAACGATCAAACCATCTTAGTATGAAAAAAAAGTCAGTCCTCTTTACGCTCCTCGCGTCATTCGCCCTATTGACATCCATGACAGTTTACAAGGCCCAGGACGACTGGAAATTGTTGTTTGACGGCAAGAGTTTGAATGGTTGGAAGGTGGGCGATAATGCCCAAACATTTACTGTTGAAAATGGGATGATAGTAGCGAACGGACCAGTAGCGCACTTGTTTTATGATGGCGAAGTAAACGGGCACGAGTTTAAGAACTTTGAATTTAAAGCAGATGTGATGACCACACCGGGGTCAAATTCAGGAATCTATATTCATACCGCATTTCAACAAGGCGGCTGGCCGGCAAAAGGTTATGAAGTGCAGGTTAATAATTCGCACACCGACTGGCGACGCACAGGTAGCCTCTATGGCATCGATGATGTGAAAGAAGTGTATGTGAAAGACAATGAATGGTACACCGAACACATTACTGTACAGGGCAAGAGGGTGATCGTTAAGATCAATGATAAAACCGTGGTTGACTACACTGAACCTTCCGATTTGAAAAGGAGTGGGGGTGATTCACTTCGCCGTTTTTCAGCCGGTACTTTTGCCTTACAGGGGCACGATCCAAAAAGTAAGGTCTACTACAAAAATCTTCGTGTAAAAATATTGCCAGACTAAAGCTCTAAGGAATAAGCCGGGCGATAAAATCTTTATCAGCGTCTTTGTATCCCAATTTTGCTTTTTCAAGATTAGCGGCGGATCCGGCTGCGTCGCCCTGCATTTTCTTGATGCGGGCCAGGAGCCAATAGCTCCCCGGGTACTCCGGATCGTGCAAGACCATATTGTTCGCTGAAATTTCTGCAAGTTTGAGATTACCTGTTTGCAGGCTCAACTGCGTGAGCATTTGTAAAAAATAAAGTGCGTCGATCCATGGGTCAGGGCCGGTTTGTTTCAGCAACGTGCCTTGTACCGCTTTCATTTTTTTCAACATCGTAGTGTCGTAAGCATCTTTGATTAGGCCCGCGCCCATCGCTACGATACCAGCCCGTGCGTACATATAGTTATATGCTTCGTTTGCGTCTGCCTGGCGCATGCCTTGCCTCACATCGCTTTCCTTCATGCTGTCTACGATGTGGATCATTTTATTGTAATGTTCCATTGCGGTCCCGTCATTTTTTTGAAACACCTGCGCAAGCCCTTCAATAAAATTCCCCATGTACTGGTTGGTTGCCTCGGGAGAATTGCTCAACCGCTTTGCAAGCAGGATCGCCTTTTCTGGCTGGTTGTTTTGAAGATAGAAATAAGGATGTCCCTTCCGGATACGACCTTCCATTGCAGGGCGGAAAGCCCTTAGTGTATCAAGCCGGCTAAAGATCTCTTCTGCCTGTTTAAATTGTCCCTTGTATTGATGGCAATAGGCCAGCAATTCCATATTGTGCTGGTGGTGCCAATCATAATGCGCCGGCATTTGTTCACTCTGGTATTTCTTTTTTTCAAGTGCAAAAGCATGATTAAATTTTTCAATCGCTTCTGACACCTGCCCGGTCTTCATCAGGTCATGCGCATACATGTGCCAGGCATGAGGGATTTCAGGAGACGACTGCGTGTACAGGTTGCCGTAATAAAGGGCTTTTTTAAAATCGGAAGCGCCTTCATTCATATGGATCAGAAAATGAAAGGCTCCAAAATGATCAGGGTTTATCGCTAATGTTTTTGATAAATAGTTGTCAATGGCGGCCCTGCATTTTTGCGCATACGTTTCACCCTCTGGACCTTTAAAATCGGTGAACAGGCGCAGGATACCAGTGTACATCCACATCTGCGGATCTGCAGGAAATTGTTCATTTGCCTTATCCATCATTGAAGAAACCTCGCCGCGTAATTGCTGAACGGCTGTGCTGTCGTAGGCTGGCCGAGATGCAGCTTGCTGAAGACTGATGAAATATTTTTCCCGGTCGCTCGCCTGTGTAGCTAAAGCCATTGCCTTGTTGGCCATGTTCCTGCTCTCAGTAGTGTCATTCATGCTTTCGTACGCCTGGCTAAGCCCCCAATACATCATGGGATTGAGCGAATCAAATGTGGCTGCTGTGTACAGGGACCGGGCCGCCTGTACGTATTCGAAACTCCATAGGAAGGCCATACCCTGGTTAAAAAAAAGTTGGGCATCTTTCGAATTCGTTGTGATCGGGAAATTGATTTGCCCGATGCCTTTTTTCTCGTCTATTTTTAATTGCAGGTAATCTTCCGGCACATAGGCAAATGGTGCGCAGGCGATCGGATTAAGCCTTCTGTAACTGGTGCTGCTGGTTGATGTTTCAGAAACTTTTTTATCTAAAGGAAAACTTGCAAATCCGAGGGCCACAGGAATTGAAAAGATGAGCCAGGTGAAAGGAAATCGCTTTAGCATAACAAAGTGGTTTGATTGTTAGAATTGGGAACCGGAAAAGAAAAAAGGGGAAGTTTTATAAACTGGAATCGCGACTAAGATAATGAAAAAATACCATGTAATATGCCTGGCGACGAGGAGGAGGGGAGCCTTAACGTGAGGCTGTTTTGAACCAATCATTAAACCATCGAGGCTGTAAGTCTGCAATAACAAATATGGTATTGAGCATCGCTCACGAGGGTGATACATACGTAACGCTAATACCCTGCTGTCATTCCAGTTTTTAAAATACGATACAGGCTGCAGGGATAAAATTGCAAGAAGCGGTTGACGCCTACTTTGTTTTTGCAAAGGCATCTGCGAGTTGGTTGATCCTGGCGGGGGAAAGAGAACTCACGTCTTCATCAACAACAATCCTGTAGCGAAAACTGACGGATTCTCCTTTTTTCAGGGCTAGATTTTTTTCTGATTTTCCATTTGTGAAAACCTTTTCACCCAGGGGATTGGCTGCAAACAAACCATATCCCCGCGCATGCCAAAAAGTTGGATAATTTGTATTCATGGGATGATCAATGATGACGACGCTTACGGAATCATTTCCCATTTTTCCGAATACTTTACACCATCTGCCGCGTGTGCTCCAAACCTCATCGCCTCGCTTCCCATCACTCGATAAATAATTGCCATTGGCAATGGTATCAGTGCCACCCTTCACTATTGTTACAATGCCTTTATCATCAGTAAATTTTTGATCTTTATCGGTTGGTATTTGCAGCGCATGCGCCAGGCGTATCCCAAGGAATCCATCTTTTACGTCGGTGAATAAAGCGTCGATAACCGCAGTAAATGTTGTTGTGCGATCGATAATTCTCGTCTTGCCCACGCCGCTAAATGCCATGCGGGTGTTTTCTATAACCTGCACTTCATTTTTTTGATTTGTCCAGTTTGCCCGGTAATTTAAAATCCCGGTGGTGCCTTTGTTTTCAGCCGAAACGCGGTCAGTCTTTATCCAGCCATATAAATGTTTCCTGGCTGCGGGTATTGCGTAGGAGTTGTTCCAGAAATCAAGCCCGTTAAGGTTTTCGTAGTTTAACCAAATGCCGATGTGATGCGGGTGATCATTCGGGTCATGCGGCACAGGGTCAAGCGGAAATCCGCGGGTGACAACTTTGCCTCCGGCTGAATGAACGGGATATAAAAAAGGTTTCTCTAACGTGTCCGGGTACCTGAAGCTGGTGAAAAACTTATCACCAATGAATACATCCACTTTCTTATCAGCAACAACTTGAATCATTTTTACAGCTTCCGCTTTTTGTGCAGTGCTGATGTACGGCCATATGGCCAGAAATGTAAAAAAGGCAAGGACAGGAATTGATCTGTTCATAAGTAAAGTTTGAAGACGGAACGAAAATAAGACTAAGTTGAAAGATATGGTTGCGATGATTTCTTTCCTTTCTTAACCATTAGAAAAATTTGATGCTGGTTAGCATTCGCACACTTTTTTAAACCAGGTTAACGCCAACGGCGATTAACGCACGCCGGGGGAAAATCTTAACTTCACTCCAGATCTTAAAACATGACACATGACCCTCGAAGAAAGATTGTTTGCCAGGAGTGAAAACAAATGTGAGCTGTGTGCATCAAGGACTAATTTATCGATCTACGAACTTACACCAACGACCGGCTCAACCGGGGAGAACAGTATTGTTGTGTGTGAAAAATGCCTTAATCAGCTACAAAAAAAAGAAGAGCCAGACAGCAAGCATTGGGCCTGTCTTACAACAAGTATGTGGAGTGAAGTTCCCGCAGTGCAAGTAGTGGCCTGGCGTATGTTGAATCGCTTACGCGACGAAAATTGGGCCGCTGACAACCTCGATATGATGTTCCTTGATGAAGCGCTGCTAACCGAGGCAAAACTTACGGGTGACCATGAGGGTGATGCCCAGGTTGACCTTCACAAGGATGCGAATGGTAACCTGCTGCACACAGGCGACACCGTTATCCTCACAAAGTCGCTCGATGTGAAGGGGTCTACGCTCAATGCAAAAATGGGGTCGGTTCTCAAAAATATTCGCCTCGTTGAAGAAAATACGGAACAAGTTGAAGCAAAGGTCGAAGGGCAGGTAATCGTGATCCTCACAAAATATTTGAGGAAACAAGGATAACCGAGACTGTAGTTCGCCAATTTCAAAACTCTTCAACAAATTTTTCAAGCCTTATTTTGTGTGGGCTGTTTATTCTCACCCACCGCTTAACAACTAACAGATAATGATTGCTTATGAAAAAGTGTATTGCCTTTCTTATCACTGTCAGCTACTTTTTTCTTGCCCAGGCCCAGCAAAAATCAGTGCAGGAATTGTTGGGCTATCCTGCCTCAACCAAATTGCTCATCATTCATGCGGATGATCTCGGTGTATCCCAATCAGAAAATGCAGCGAGTATTTACGCGATGGAGAAAGGCAGCATAAACTCAGGAAGCATCATGGTGCCCTGTCCCTGGATGGGTGACATGGCTGCTTATGCCCGAACACATCCAACTGCAGATCTTGGGCTTCACCTCACCTTGACCAGCGAATGGAAAAATTACAAGTGGGGTACCGTTGGCGCTCCAAATCAAACACCTGCCTTGTTAAATAAGCTCGGTCACTTTTACAGTGCCACCGATAGTTTGTACATGTATTCCAATGCCGCCGAGGTTGAGAAGGAGATCCGGGCGCAAATTGAACGGGCAAAACAATTTGGAATTGATCCGACACATTTTGATGCCCACATGGGTTGTCTTTTTGGGACACCGGAATACCTGCAGATCCTGGTTCGCCTGGGCCGGGAATACCGGGTACCGGTGCTGCTAAACCGCGAAGCTTTTAAGGTTGTATTCAACCTCAACCTGGATAAATACATCAGCGATAAGGAAGTCCTGGTTGATAAATTGTACATGGCCCAGCCTGCCGATTTTAAAACCGGTATGGCTGCATTTTACACCAACGTGATGAAGTCATTGCAACCAGGCTTGAGTTGCATCTTGCTCCATGCTGCTTATGACAATGCTGAAATGCAAGCGGTAACCATTGATCACCCGGAGTATGGAGCAGCCTGGCGCCAGGCCGACTTTGAGTTTTTTTCGGGTGAAGCCTGCAGGAAATTAATTAAAGATGAACACATACAATTGGTCACCTGGCGGGAAATAAGAGATAAACTGGTAAGAGGTGGAGGAAAATAAAAATTAAAATACGATTCGTTCTTAATTCCATTTTGAAAATTATTTGGTAGAATCGGAACTTCGTTCGCTCCCAGCTTGATCTCAATAACGCCTGGTAACTGAAAGGTCCTGGAACCGGGGAACGTTTTGAATAACCATAGTATCCTGGAGCTCGTCAAAACATAAATACAGGCATAATAATGGGTCGGCCGATGTATACAGTTCAATGGTATTTAACTGGTTGCCAAATGCCCTCATTCGAATCGTTGTGTCATTTGGAAGTCGGCCTATAAAGATTCGGTTGCTCTCAGCCCCCATACCTACCACCTTGTAAGCGAACAGGGTGGTGTCGCTGTAGGCAGTTTCCTTAATAAGCTGCGCATTCAGCCAACCCTCCGGCACCATGTAGCGCACCCCTTCGCCACCCGATCCTTTCCAATACTGCGACTTTATTAATTCAATGCCTTCATTGGCCTTATTTAGTTGCTGCGATGTAAATCGATAAATGCCCTGAGCATCAGTGGAACCGGAGAAAAAGCTCGAAACCCTTGTACAGCCAAAAACAAAATCATAGTGAGCACAGGTGTAGAGCCTGAATCCCACATTTGCCAAAGGAGTTGTTGTATTATATTCTAAAACCTGCATTTCAATTGAATCCGGCTTTTCTTCCGTTTTTTTACACGAAATCAACAGAACGAGGAATGTCCAAAAGAAGAGGTATCTCATATTAAAAAGATTAAAGGATAGGCTGGCTGTACGGAGACATCTATGAAAATAGAGAGAAATACCAACAATTGCAAGCGTTCATATTAAAGTCTTTTCTATTACCTGGGATGTTAAAAAAGCTGTGGATAACCGCCACTTCCTGTGTAAATGTTGGGGTTCACTTTATGGGCCATTCATCTATATTTGCCGTCTTACTAAAATCAAAGACACTGTGCGTTTAAAGAGTTTGGAAATAAAAGGATTTAAAAGTTTCGCCGATAAAACCGTCCTCAACTTCGACGAGGGCATTACCGGAGTTATTGGGCCCAACGGCTGCGGCAAGAGCAATATCATCGACAGTATCCGCTGGGTGATCGGGGAGCATAAGATCAGCAACCTGCGCAGTGAAAACCTTGAAAGCCTGGTTTTTAACGGATCTAAAAGTCGTTCTGCCAGCGGCTTGGCGGAAGTAAGCCTTACGTTTGAGAATACCAAAAACCTGTTACCTACCGAGTTTAACATGGTGACGGTCACCCGCAAATATTACAAAAATGGCGAAAGTGAATACCGCCTTAATGATGTAGCCTGCCGCCTGAAAGACATTCATAACCTGTTTATGGATACCGGCGTGAGCACGGATAGCTATGCGATCATTGAGTTGGGCATGGTAGACGACATCATCAAGGATAAAGAGAATAGTCGCCGGAAAATGCTGGAGCAAGCGGCCGGCATTACTATTTATAAAACCCGCAAAAAAGAAGCAAAGTTAAAACTGGACGCCACTGAACAGGACCTTGCACGCATTGAAGATCTCTTGTTCGAGATCAACAACCAGTTAAAGAGTCTTGAGAGTCAGGCAAAAAAAGCAGAAAAATATTTCGAAATAAAAAAAGAGTACAAAGAAGTAAGTATTGAACTGGCGAAAGCCGCCCTGGAAGGATTCAATATTACTTATCGCGATCTCAACCAACAGCAACAGCACGAGGTTGACAAACGAATCGAACTGGAGACGGCGATAGCGGTGGAAGACGCCGCCCTGGAACAAGAAAAGCTAGGTTTCGTAGAAAAAGAAAAAGCCTTGCAGGAAATGCAGCATGCGTTTAACGACATGTTAGCAACTGTTCGTAATAAAGAAAGTGAGAAAAGTTTAAGTGCCCAACGCCTGCAATATCTCCGCGAACGCGAAACAAGTTTAAATGCATTTTTACAACGTGCCGGTGGCCAGTTAAAAGGCTTGGAAGAAAGCATAACGTTTACCAGCAACCAGATCACTGAAGACGAAATAAAACTCGAAGAGTTTGAAGGAAGATTGGAAGACCTGAAGATCGCGGTTGAGGACAAACGAAAAATATTTGACGAGAAACGGTCAAGCATAGACGAACTACGCCGCGAGAACCAGGCGATCCAACGTACGCAATTCGAAGCGGAGAAAAAAGTGGCCGTGGCGGATACGTCCATTCAAAACCTGCAACGGGCCATTGCCCAGATCCAGGACGAGAAGACGCAGCGCCAGTCGCAGATCCAGCACCTGGAGGCAGAAAGAAAAGTGAAAGCCGATGAATTGGAGCAGAAAAAAGTTGACCTCCAGCAGTTACAAGATCACCATGAATTTACAAAAGAGCAGATCTTCCAGACACAAAGCATGCTGGAAGGATTGCGCGGGGAACTTGCGGAAGAGAACCGTAAACTCGATAGCAAGAAGAATGAGCATGACCTACTGAAGAGCCTGGTTGATTCGATGGAAGGTTACCCCGAAAGTGTGAAGTTTCTCCATAAAAATCCTAACTGGAATCACGAAGCACCTTTGTTAAGCGATGTCATCTATGTGCAACCCGAATACCGTGCTGCCGTTGAAAATGTGCTGGAACCCTACCTGAATTATTACGTCGTCAATAACCTCGAAGAAGGACTAAAGGCTATCCATTTGTTGGATGACAACAAAAAAGGAAAAGCCAATTTCTTCCTGCAGGATAAATTCACCGGCTTCGAAGAAGGACATCAACCTGACGGTACCATCCCCGCGTTGAGCGTGGTGGAGGTCGATGGCAAGTATAGTAATCTCGCAAAGCATTTATTGGGCAATGTCTTTATAGCGGAAAATGAAGATGCCTTGCAGAATAGTAACGGTGCGGTTGTGCTGGAGAAGACGGGGAAATATGTAAAAGGAAAATACTCCTTAACAGGTGGAAGTGTCGGATTATTTGAGGGCAAGAAAATTGGTCGGGCAAAAAATCTCGAGAAACTACGCGAAGAAATTGCCGCCCAGGAAATTATCGTTAATGGACTTAAGGCGACCATTCAGGTACGCCATAATGAAGTGATCGCCTTCAACGAGCAATTGAAGGAAAATACGATCAAGCAAACACAACAGGATATCAATAACCTGACTAATCATGTGTTCAGCCTGCAAAACAAAATTGAAAACCTGCATCACTTGGAAGAGACCAGCAGTGCACGGGTTGACGATCTGCAGGAGCAACTCGAAACCAACCACGATGCTATTTCCAGCACCCGGGATGAGTTGGATAAATTCAATACGCAACTGGAGGAATTAACAGATAAAATGCAGGGCGTTGAGCAAGATTATGCCGCTGCCGAACAGGAATACAATTTCGCTACGGCAACCTACAATGACGGCAACCTCCAATTCACACGCCAGCAAAGCAAGGTGGTTTCACTCAAACAGGAATTCCAGTTTAAGAGCAACCAGTTAAAGGATTTGCAGGTACAGGTTGAAAGCAGTTCGACGCAATTAAACGAAGCGGCAGCAAGCATTACGGAAACTGCTGCTGTGTTGGCCGAAACAGAGACCTTATTGGTTGACATGTTGCACAACAAGGCAGCGGAAGAAAAGAAATTGAATGAGGCCGACCAGGCTTACTACAACTTACGTAGTGTACTCGCCGCGAAAGAAAGCGAGTTGCGTCATAAGCAAAAATCAAAAGAAACCATTGATACTTTATTAAACGAAATAAAGGATAAGTTAACGGAGCTAAAACTCCAGCTGGCAGGGATGAAGGAACGTCTTCATGTTGAATTCAAGATCGACCTGGATGCCATCATTGATGAACCCCGCACCGGTGAGGTTCCACTGGAAGAATTGCAGGAAAAAAATGATCGCATGCGCAAGCGCCTCGAAAATATTGGTGAAGTAAATCCAACCGCTATCGAGGCCTATACAGAAATGAAAAAGCGCTATGAATTTATCATGGAGCAAAAGAACGACCTGGTCACGGCAAAGGATAGCCTGATGCAGACGATCCAGGAAGTTGAGGCTACGGCCAATCAACAATTCCTTGACACGTTTAACCGTGTTCGTGAAAACTTTCAAAAGGTGTTTAAAGCCTTGTTCACCGAGGATGATACGGCAGATATGGTGCTGGTAGACCCGGATAATTTAGCTGAAACAGGAATTGATATTGTCGCGAAGCCAAAAGGTAAGCGCCCATCTTCGATTGGCCAGTTAAGTGGGGGAGAAAAAACGCTCACGGCCACGGCCCTGCTATTTGCGATCTACCTGATCAAGCCTGCACCGTTTTGTATCCTTGATGAGGTGGATGCGCCACTCGATGATGCAAACGTTGGTAAGTTCACAAAGATGATCAAACAGTTTAGTGAGAACAGCCAGTTTATCATTGTAACCCACAACAAACAAACCATGAGTGCCGTAGATGTTATTTACGGCGTCACCATGCAGGAGCCTGGCGTAAGCAAGTTGGTACCGGTGGATTTTCGCTCGTTAAATTAACGTAACAAAATCTGGGCAGCGGTCAAGCAGCCATTTAATAAATTAAATACAAGGGCCTGCACTACTGCGGCTCTTTGTATTTTTTGGGAGTAGCAACCTGCGAATTTTTTAAAGAAAAAATTTGTTTTGAACTGCTCATAGAGGAGAACCTTTTGAATATATGTCAGCTGAAAAAATAATAGGAGACTGGAAAAAGAAATTGTACAAGCCAATTTATTGGCTTGAAGGGGAGGAGGATTATTATATCGATGTGGTGATGAATTACGCTGAGCACAAGATCTTGCCCGAAAGCGAAGCCGGATTTAACCTTTCCGTTTTTTATGGTAAGGATGCCAATTGGAGCGAGGTGGTAAACGCCTGTATGCGATACCCGATGTTTGCCGAAAAACAAGTGGTATTATTAAAGGAAGCGCAACAGATGAAAGATTTGGACAAGCTCGAAAATTATATTGAGCACCCGCTGGCCTCTACCATCTTTGTTGTGAGTCACAAAGAAAAGACGCTTGACAAACGTAAATCTCTTTACAAGAATCTAAAGAAAACGGGGGAGGTGTTTACCTCCGAAAAGATCAGGGAATATAAACTGGTCGAATGGCTGACGGATTATGTGAAGTCGCAGGATTTTACTATGTCAGCAAAAGCGATCGCCCTGCTGGCTGAGAACCTTGGCAACGACCTGAGCCGGATCGTAAACGAAATCGATAAGTTGACGCTGAACATCGGCAACCGAAAATCGATCACTGAGGATGACATTGAAAAGTATGTTGGTATCAGCAAGGAGTACAATGCTTTCGAACTGCAAGACGCACTCAGTAAAAAAGACCTGGTAAAAGCCATCAAGATCATTCAATACTTTGAGGCCAATCCCAAAGCGGGGCCGATCCAACTGGTGCTGCCGGCGCTCTATAATTACTTCAGCAAGTTGTATGCGATTTTCGGCAGCGTCGACAAATCAGAGAACGGGGTTAAGCACCTGTTTTACAATAATACCTTTGCGGCAAAAGATGCCATCACGGCCGCCAAAAAATATAGCTATGAAGGCGTCGAACGAGCCCTGCTCTTACTACACGAATACAATTTAAGAAGCGTGGGTGTCAATAGTACGGGCGCAACATCGGATGGTTCGCTGATGAAAGAATTGGTCGTGAAGATAATGGGATAGCCTGATTGGTTCAATGCCGCTAAAACGAAAACCGTCTATAATCATTAAATGTCAAAGTGAGCATCAAACTGTGTGAGAAACTGGGAGCGGAGGTAGTGGGTGCTCCCGGTTAAACGGGCTTCTTCTTACCAAGGACTTCAATGGCAGCTTTTTTATCTTTCCCTAATTGTTTTTTCAAACTGTCCAGCCCGTCAAATTTTATTTCGCTGCGCAGGTGTTTCTTGATGGTGACGGTCAGGGTTTCGCCGTAAATATCTTTATCAAAATTGAAGATGTGAACCTCGATAACTCGCTTACTACCGTCAACGGTTGGACGCACACCGATGTTCATCATACCACGGAAAATATCGATGGCCACTTCCTGGTGTCCGAGTTCTGCATGAGGTTGAAGTACCTCTACCGCGTAGACGCCATTTCCAGGAATCAATTTATTTTCATCCTCTATCTGCAGGTTGGCCGTCGGGTAACCAAAGGTCCTGCCTAATTTATTTCCTTCTACCACGGTTCCACTAAAGAAATAATCATACCCCAGGAAGAAACTGGCAGTCTCCACATCACCGGTTAGCATCGCTTCGCGGATACGGGTTGAACTGATCGTAAGGTCTTTCAACATGAAGCCGGGGATCTCTTTCACTTCATAGCCGAATTCGGCGGCCTTATCCTCGAGCAATTGAAAATCACCACTCCTGTTTTTTCCAAAGCGGTGGTCGTGCCCAATAATGATGGTATGCGGATGAAAAGTATTTACTAGGAAATCACTGATATAAGCTGTAGCAGATTGCTCTGCAAATTCCTTTGTGAACGGAACAATTACGAGGTGATCGATGCCGGAATTCGAGAGGATAGAAATTCTTTCTTCCAAAGTATTGAGGAGACTGATTCCAGCCGACGCGGGAGAATCGGCACCGTTAATTTCAGCACCAGTTTGTTTGTCGATCACTGTTCTTGGATGGGGATGAAAAGTGATAATCACCGTTTCTCCACCAACTCTTTCAGCTTCCTCCTTCATGAGTTGCAAAATCTGTTGATGACCACGGTGAATGCCATCGAAAGTGCCGATGGTGACCAGTGCGTTTTCAAACTCGGGCAGGTGCTGAATATCGTGATGAACAGTCATAGAATGGTGCAAAACTACTTGATAATTTATTAATGGTTAATTGATAATTCAAATATAGTTTTGCAACTCAATTTATACCATGAGCCTTTACAGCCAAAGAGGTGTGTCTGCGCAGAAAGAAGAAGTGCACGCCGCAACAAAGCACCTCGACCAGGGTTTGTTTCCCAACGCATTTTGCAAGGTGTACCCTGACTACCTCGGTGGTGACTCTTCGCTTGTAAATGTGATGCATGCTGATGGTGCCGGAACAAAAAGTATTCTCGCCTACCTGTATTGGAAAGAAACGGGTGATATCTCTATTTGGAAAGGAATTGCCCAGGACGCGATCGTAATGAATCTTGATGACCTATTATGTGTTGGTATATATAACAACATCGTTTTCAATTCAACCATCGATCGCAACAAACATATTATTAGTGGTGAAGTGCTCGAACAAATTATAGGTGGATCACAGGAACTATTTGATACGCTAAAAACTTTCGGTGTGAACATTCATTACCTCGGTGGCGAAACTGCGGATGTTGGTGATGTGGTTCGGACTGCCGCGGTAAATGGTACCATGACCTGCAGGTGGCCCAAGGATAAAATTATCAGCAATGACAAAATTCAGGCAGGTGATGTCATTGTTGGCTTTTCAAGTTCAGGGCAAGCGAGTTATGAAACGGAATATAATAGTGGGATTGGAAGTAATGGTTTAACCAGTGCCCGCCATGATGTCCTGGGAAAATTCTATGCAGAGCATTTTAAAGAAAGCTATAATACCGACCTGGATGAAGCGGTGGTGTACATCGGTAAGAATCGCCTCACGGATGAAGTTGTGTTATCAAACGGAAACAAAACCTCGATCGGTAAATTGATTCTCAGTCCAACCCGCACGTATGCACCTGTTTTGAAATCTTTACTGCACGAACATTTTGAGAAGATACATGGCCTCATTCATTGCAGTGGTGGCGGGCAAACAAAATGCATGAAATACCTGCCAGGGAATTTTCGCATCATCAAGGATAACCTTTTCCCTGCTCCGGAGATCTTTAACATCATCAAAGAAAACAGTGGCAGTAGCAACCGCGAAATGTACGAGGTATTTAATATGGGCTGCCGCCTGGAAGTTTATTGTGCGCCCGCAGATGCTGACCTGGTAATAGCTGCGGCGCTGGCGGTTGATATCGATGCTCGGGTTATCGGCAGGGTAGAAGCGAATGATAAAAAAGAATTGGTGATCCGGCTGGCTGATGAAGAGATCATTTATTGATACCAGCCGGCACCTGGTTACAAACCCTTCTGGTCTGACACCACAAAAGTTATTGGTTGTTTTTTGTAAGCATTCACTGCATGACCGTTCTGCACGGCTGGATTCCATTTCGGCCCATTGCGGATGAGCTCGATGCAATGTTCCGCGGTCTTAGAGCCTGGGAAATCATCCGTTTTAATATCTGCGACCGTACCATCTTTCCTGACAATAAACGAAACCACAATTTTGTATACACCGGTATTCCAGCCTTCCTGCACCGGGATGCCAGCTTTTAAATGTTCCATCAGGTATTTTTTCCAGGCCTCATCGCCTCCTGGAAAAGTGGGCGCTTCTTCTGTTCGTGAGAATACTTTATCATCTGGTAATTGACCGCCTGTTTTGGAGCCATATCCAACTACTACCACTTCGTCCAGCGGACGATCCGTTTTCCCCTCGGTTATGTTCAGTTTAATTTTATTTTTTGTGTGAACCTCAATCACGCCATTAATAGCGCGGGGACCATATTTTTCGATGGCCATTTTCTCTTTGATGATGTTGAGTTCGGAGATGTCATTTGGATTTACTTTTTCGAGCAAATTTTTCTCTTCTAACTCAACCCCGTCTACGAAGTATATTGGTTGACTTAACGGCGACTCACCGGGTGCATGCGAAATGCGTACGTTCTCCAATCTGACATGTTCGATTTTTGTGGAATCCGATTGAATCGTTACGTTCAAATCGTTGAAACTGATTTCCTTGTTTTTTGTCGTTACGATCACCACTCCATCTTTGCCTTTGCTTCCGTACTTGCTTACTGCTGCCTGGCCTTTTAGAACGTTTACCTTTGAAATGCTTTCCGGTGAAATTTTTGCCATTTCCGCGTGACTCACAATCTTTCCATCAACGATTATTAAAGCATTGTCTTTTCCTTTTATCACCACCTTTGGAACGGTGTCCAACTGCGGCTCGTTCATATTTTGTAATAATTCCGTAACAGCAGTTTCCGTTTGCGCAGCTTTTCTTTTCAAACTGACGGCGAACTTTTCCACTGCACGCAAAACTTTTTCAGCTATGACATTCATACCGCCATTGCTCAGGTAGGCCAGGTCTTTTTCACTTGTGATATTGCCCGCTTCGATCAATACGGCCGGGCAGGTAGCGGCGTTCAATACCTTGATCTTCATTTGAGCCTGCTTCGGTTGTTGACTCACCGGTAATTTAAAACCCTGGTTGAATTCATTGATAATGGCGGAAGCAAGTACAGTACTCTGATCGGCTTTAGAACTTGTTTTATCCGCCACGATTACTTCGAGACCAGTCTTCAGCGGGTTTAAGTGCAGCGAGATAAATAAATCTGCATTTTGCTCCTTGCCAAAACTCGCTTTCGCATCCGGCGTCTGGTAAACATCCGTGGTGCGGGTAAGAACGATATTGATTTTTTTATTGGCATTTAAAGCACTTATTTTTTTGGAGATTTCGAGTGCCAGGTCTTTTTCCATTACCGTGCCGTTGAAGCCTGTGGCTCCTCCATCCTGGCCGCCATGGCCAGCGTCAATAACAACAGTGATCGGTGTGCCATCGTAGTTGGCAACGCTCTCTTTAAAGGTCTTTGTTTTCAACGTGAAGGCGGCAAATATGAGGACGGTAAGTGGCAGCACAAGAAGGCGGCCAATGTAACCAACTTTTGGATTTCGATTTTTAGTAAGCATCATAAGTCTTCGTTTGATCGGTGAATAAAAGAATGGATTTGTTAACTTAAATTGGTGTTGCGGGTATGCGGCCTGCAGGATCATGGCTGCGAAAGCTTCTGTGTCACTATCCTCCACCGCAATTTTGTCGGCCAGGAATTCGTGGATCATATTGAGTTCTTTCCTGATCAGCCAGAAAAATGGATTACACCAGGTGAAGATGAGTACAGCATTCATGAATAATTTATCGTAGGTATGACGCTGTTGAACATGCGCCAATTCATGGAGGAAAATCTGTTTGCCGGTGGTGCTTTCAGGGTCAATGTGATCGTTCCAGAAAATACATTTCAAAAAAGAAAAGGGAGTGCCAAGGGCTGTAGTGTTCACAAAGAAAATCCTTCCCAATAACCGATGCCTGTTTTTAACGAAGAGCCATCTTATTTTGAGAAGCGCGAAAATGGATGCTCCCAAAAATATCAATGAAGTAAGCAAGTACACAACACTCAATGCCTGCTCAGCAGAAAAAGAGTTTTGATTCGCAGTAACCACAATTTCATCCAGGTATTCGTCACTGCTATTAACGGCTTGTAGTATTTTAATTGCACCCGGCGCAGGTTGGTCCGCATTGTGCCAGATATCGATACTGATCAATGGCAGGGCCAGCGACAATAAAATGGTCGCGAGCAGGTAAAACCGGTTGTATTGATGAAAGATTTTGTTGCGGAGCATCAACCAGTAATAAGCGAATAATATCCCGGAACAAATGATGACTTTCAACAGGTATAATGCGGTTGCGAGCATGATGGTGACGGTGTTTAGTTATTGATTGAATACCTGGTCCGTGATGGTGTTTTCAGGCAGCTCATGTGTTTAATAGCTGGGCTTCGCGGGTTTTTATTGATTGGTTCCCTCTGAGAGAATGCGGAGAAATTCTATTGAAAGTTTAGCTGCTCCATTCACGATTTTTTCTTTAACTGCTTCAACAAAATTTCGAGATCTTCTACGCTCAGATTATTTTCTTTTACCATGAAAGAAACCGCGTTGCTAAAGCTTCCTTCAAAATACCCCTTGACCAAACTTTTCATGGTTGTCTTACTATATGCGTCTTTACTGATAAGGGGAAAATACTGGTGGGTGCGGCCAAACACTTTTAAGCCGACAAAATTTTTCTCCGTTAAAATTTTAATGATGGTCGCCACCGTGTTGTTGTGTGGCTTTGGCTCTGGAAGTT
>JAURWD010000212.1 GCA_030655145.1 Ferruginibacter sp. | reverse complement strand
GCTACGCCAGCGAAATCTTTTGTAGCATCCGTTACGGCCTGTGTGAGTGAGGCATCGGGCGTAACAGTTACTGTAGCAGCAGGTGGCGGTGGTGGGGGAGCTGCAATTGTCAGGTTATTGACTACAGATTTCACACCTTTTACTTCCTTGGTCATGTTCTCGCAATCGGCCTTGCATTCAGCATCCTTACATTCTCCGGCAAGAGTGGCAACGCCGTCATTTACCGTCACCATCGCATTTGCCATATCAGGCTTTGCACTTAATTTGGTTTCAATGGCAGCTTTAACGTCTGCATCTTTTGGCTTACAACTAATAAAGCTCACCGTTGAGGTGATGGCGACTGCCATCAGGACATTTACAATTTTCATGTTCGTGAAGTTTTGTTGAAAAATTTGTTGGAATTATGGATTTGAATAAACAAGTAACAACCGTTCTGGAAAAGAAAGATGTACTTATTTATTTTCCACAGTCGGTAATGTTACAATTTTAAAGCCAAGCTTTTCTTTTAATTCTTCGACCACATTAAAAATGATGGGACACATTCCGTAGTACATCATAGTGCTGAAAAGGCGACGCGTAAAACCAGGTTTGTGTAAATGGGGAAAGTCGCGGCATTCCGTGAAGCGATGTTCGTAGATCGTACAGCGCTTTTCAGTGAGAAAATGGCAGGGGATGGTGTTAATGATCATGATGCCGCCCTGGCTTTCTTCAATATATTTTTCTTTGAAAGTTTCCGTGCTGATGGTGAGATGTTGGGCACAACTGATCGTTTCCCCAGGTGTAACATTTATCATCAAAGAATTACAGCAATTGCCACAAGCGGTGCAATCTACCGCCTCACTAACGCGTTCATTGATCTCGTGAACAAGGCGGTCAATTTCTTCGGCGTCTTTCTCTTTGAGCCACACCCCAAACTGGTCGTTTTCTTCTTCCCGCCCCGCGGCAACCTCGCTAATGATGTCAAGGTTAGTTATGACTGTATTCAATCGTACTTTTTAGTTTAATAAACAATCGGGAAATCTTTTTCCCCGGTGAGTTGCAGGCTTTTATCCAATGCCTTCTTGCTGGTGACTGCCTCCTGCTTTTTTCCTTGTTTTTGCAGGGCAGTATGCAAGCCTTTCAAAGCCCAGTGATTATTGGGATTATCCTTCAAATCCTGCCGGAATATTTTTTCCGCTGCTGCAAATTGGCCGGCTTTGATCAAAACGGCGCCAAGGTACGGCCGTACGGGGAGGATCCAATCTTTAGGTTCGTTATAGATCATGGCATCTTCAAAAACCACCGCTTGCTTAAACGCTTTTATGGCAGCCGGAAAATCGCCGGATGCTTCCGCGATAAAACCCTGCAACATTTTCTCAGCAACACGTGCACCATCAACCGGTGCATTAAATGGTTGTAACACTATTTGTAAATCAGGATGAACCATGTTTTCCTGCACATATTTTAATTCTTTTTCGGCTGATTTAATTTGTTTTAACCGGGCTTTGGCCAAACCCTTCGCCCAATGCTCGAGCAGTGAGGCGTATTTGTAATCCGTTGACAATACCTGGTTGGCGATCACTGAATCCCATTTGCCATAACGAACCTGGTTAAACACCGGCGTCATGTAAACATACTGTATGAAGCCGGCGAAGGGCATGCCGATAGACATCATTGAACTGTCAAAACTCCCCCGCGTAGCCAATGCACTGCTCGCACTATATTGATATCCCGCCCCGAGCATACCGCAGGCTGCCTGCATGTGTAAATTATGAACAAGGTATAGTGGGAAATTCTGTTCCACAGCAGGAAACAATTTTTTGTAGCTCTCATAACCGCTGATAGACATTTCGTTTACTTTCATGCCCTTGGCATAGAAGCCATTCCGAATGTAAATATGTGAAGGCATATGTACCATGTGTGATACCGAAGGCAACAACTCCGACAACCGATCCGCGCTTTTTAGTGCCCGCATGGAATTAGGTGAAGCCTCGGTACAATGAATATAATAATGGTTTGCCCCGGGATGATTGGGCGTCCTTTCCAGGGCGCCTTCCAAAACATCCACGAGGTGATTTGTCCATGGGTACGGTTCTCCATCGTGTTTCCAGTACATCCAGGGATGTTCCAGCATCATGGCATCCGCATATAGAGCAGCCACATCTCCATCTTTTGGAAATGCCTCATGCGCTTTTTTCATTGCGGCCGTATACTGTTCGTTCCGCACGGAAATTTTCATCGAACTGTCTGCAGCATAACGGGTAGCCATAGCCGCAATCAAGGCCTTTTCTTTTGGAGTGCAATTGCCCGCCAGGGCCATCGCCTTTTGGGATAGCGTGATCGCCTCGGGCAAAATTTTTGTTTCGAAATCGTTGATGTTCGGACCGTTTGCTAACCCTTGTGCCCAGTAGATCATCGCGTTCTGATCATCAAACGTGGCCGCTTTTTTAAAGGATGCCATCGACTCGATGATGTGGAAGGAATAATACATACTGATCCCCTGTTGAAAATATAGGCGGGCACTATCGCTGTCGGATCGAATTGGCCATTGGTAACTACCCCAGCCAGGCAAAATAAAGATGGTTGCCACAAGGCTGTCCATATTTATGGCTGACCAATCGGGGGAACACAACCTGATGGAGCGGTTCTTATAAATTTCCTGTCGCGACAAGCGCTGGCCATTGTCCAGGGGGCTCGTTTCGCCCACGGTATGAATTGTTCGGTTATACGTAAAGGATAATAGAATAAACAGGCCTGACAAGACCGTAAAGAAGAGTAGTTTCCTGGAGTTCATAAAATTCAATCAAGGTGAGCAGTAAGATTTAATCGCAAGGTATACGGCGGGTAAACTATTTGTTGCGGGTAGATTTTATCTCCATGGTTTTTGTCTCCTTACCATTCTTGATATCGTACATATAAAATTCCTGCGTGTCGTCATCAATGATTTTAATCACCTGGCGCATCATCATTTCTTTGCCGGTCATTGGATCTAAGCTCTTGCCTTTGAAGTTTACGGATTTAGTCGCATCATCCCAGGTGCCTTCCATGGAAATAACCGCGGTACCCATATTGTCGATCCAGGTGCTGGTATATACTTTTTTAGCGTTATCGTAACCCATGATGGACATTCCTTCAAAAGGCATTCCCATCATTTCTCCTTTCGACGTCGCCATCAGGTACCTGCCGCCCATGATCATTTCACTCTTTGTGGTGGTTGTTGTGAGGGTAGGCGGAGCACTCGGGTCCATCCACATGGAAATTTTCTCCGTCCAGTTACCAGCAGAGGTGGCTAAAAGTTTATGAGGTTCACCAGGGGTCATAAAAGTCTGCCAGGCCTTCATCTCTGCTTCAGATTGTGCTGCAAGATTCGTGACGCAACAAACCAGGGCAATCACGGCAATAAATTTGAACTGTTTCATAAATAGAAATTTAGAAAAACAAAATACATTTTATTTAAATAAAACAGAAGGCACCGCCCCGAATCCTCCCGGGATAAGCTGATATCACCCTCAATAGGCCGTTCCTTCATCTACCTTTTTTATACACACCTGTTAAGAACCCGTTGAAAGTTCTGGAAGACGAAGCCATATATTTGCTTCACCTGTAATTACTAAAAATGTTAGTACCTTGCGCCTCGTCCGTTCGGGGCATAAACGCAAAAAGTGCAAATAACGGCGGTGAAAAACTTAAGCTTGACTATTTATACGCATGGCAGAAAAAGATAAAATAAACGCAGACTACAACGAAGATTCGATACGCAGTCTCGACTGGAAAGAACACATCAGGCTGCGTCCGGGGATGTACATTGGCAAATTGGGCGATGGCAGCAGTGCAGATGACGGCGTGTATGTATTACTTAAGGAGGTGATAGATAACTGTATCGATGAACACACCATGGGTTATGGCAGGCACGTAGATGTCAACATCAATGAGAAAACCATAACCGTTCGTGACTATGGCCGTGGGATTCCTTTGGGGAAAGTGGTAGACGTAGTAAGTAAGATCAACACGGGCGCCAAATATGACAGCAAGGCCTTTCAAAAAAGTGTGGGATTGAATGGCGTGGGAACTAAAGCCGTCAATGCGTTAAGTGATTATTTTAAAGTAACTGCTTATCGGGAAGGCAAAGAAAAAACAGCCGAGTTTCAAAAAGGCGTGCTGGTAAAAGAACATAAAGAAACAACGTCAAAAGAAGATAACGGCACCTTTGTAACATTTATCCCGGACGAATCTATTTTTAAGAATTTTCATTTTGTTCCTGAATACCTCGATAACCAGTTTTGGAATTATTGTTACCTGAACGCCGGACTGGTGATGAACCTTAATGGAAAAAGATATGTAAGCAAAAATGGATTGCTCGATCTTTTGCAGCGCAAAACCAACGAAGATGAGATCCGCTATCCGATCATTCACCTGAAAGGAGAGGACATCGAATTAGCAATCACACATGAAAGCGCTTACGGAGAAGAGTACTACAGCTTCGTAAATGGCCAGTTTACCACGCAAGGTGGAACTCACCTGGCGGCCTTTCGCGAAGGGTATGTAAAAACCCTGCGGGAATTTTTCAAAAAAGATTATGACTCCGCGGACATACGTGGTAGCATATGCGCAGCGATCAGTGTCCGGGTACAGGAACCTGTTTTCGAAAGCCAGACAAAAACAAAGTTGGGCTCTCAAACGGTGTATGAAGGTGGTCCGAGCATGAAGAATTTTATCAGTGATTTTCTTGGGAAAGAACTGGACAATTTCCTGCATAAAAATCCTGCGACAGCAGACGCTCTAAAGAAGCGAATCGAACAAAGCGAACGCGAACGTAAAGAGTTATCCGGCATTCGAAAGCTGGCAAATGAACGCGCCAAAAAAGCAAACCTTCACAATAAAAAATTACGTGATTGCAAGTTTCATTACAATGATGAAGCGCTCGGCAAAGAAAAGGACACCATCCTCGAAAAGCAAAAAGAGAGTACCATATTTATTACCGAAGGTGATAGCGCCAGTGGCAGTATTACAAAAGCACGAAACGTAAATACGCAAGCCGTTTTTAGTTTGCGCGGTAAGCCCTTGAACTGTTTTGGCCTCACAAAAAAAGTAGTGTATGAGAACGAAGAGTTCAACCTCTTGCAACATGCGTTGAACATCGAAGACGGGTATGAAACTCTTCGCTACAACAACATCGTGTTCGCGACTGATGCCGACGTGGATGGAATGCACATCCGGTTATTGCTCATGACTTTTTTCCTGCAATTTTTCCCCGACCTGGTTAAGAATGGCCACGTGTATATTCTCGAGACACCCTTGTTCCGCGTACGCAATACCAAGGAGACGATCTATTGTTATGATGAGTCTGAGAAACAGCAAGCCATTAGGAAACTTACCGGCAAGCCGGAGATCACCCGTTTTAAGGGGCTGGGCGAGATCAGCCCTGACGAGTTTGCCCGCTTCATTGGCCGCGACATGAAACTGCAGCCGGTAATGATGTTGCCAGATACCCATATTCAACAATTGCTGGAATATTATATGGGAAAGAATACGCCAAGCCGCCAGGATTTTATCATCGATAATCTCAAGGTCGAAATTGACACCGAGCTTGTCCAGGAAGCGTAATTTTTTCGGCTGTGAGCTTTGCCTCGAGGGAGCGCACTAAATAATACCAGCTTTAATTTTTAAAGGAATAAATGATACACATAGTTTTTCAGCATGCAGATGTGGATGCGTTGCAAAAGAGTTTCGAACTTGATGAATCACTGAAAGGCGATATCGTGGAGATCAAAGATGATTACGCGGTTGGCCCGCTCTACAATTTATACATTGGCGAAGGCATGGAGCAGCGCCGGCAATGGTGGCGCGACGTACTTGCCGGTGGCGACAATGATGGTCACGTGGATACCGGTTTGGTCGACGATTCAAAAACTGTAGCCGAATTAGTGGGCACCATGCGCCGCAACCCGGAAGAAAAGATATGGATCTGGGCCGCACAAAATAAACACGATGTTTCCGGATATTACTGGTTGCTGAATTACATGAAGGAATTCCGGGGCCGGGTGTTCATCTTGTATTTGAATAACCTGCCTTTCATCAACGAGAAAGGCCATATTTTTTATCCCTTAAACCTGTTTGAAATAGCACCTCGTGAATTCCTGAAGGCGAGGAAACTTGCCCGCGAGATCACCTTGAGCGAATTTGAAGTTGACCCCGACGAATGGACGAAACTCAGCAATGAAAACAAGGGTGTGCGCCTCCTCGAAGGCGGAAAAAAACTGGGCCAGGCCGACTACGATTATTTCGACAGCGAATTGAAAAAATTCATTACACCTGATTGGCAAAAGGCCTCCCGTATCATTCATCATTTTTTGAGCAAGGCCAAGGTTACTACCGGTGACATGTACCTGCTCTGGCGCCTGAAGACCATGATCGCCCAGGAGATGTTTGATGTGCAGGGAAAAGTAGCCAACATGAAAGATTTCGAGATCAAAACAAAAGCTTAAGCAATGAATATAAAAGCGATTCACCACATTGCGATTCTTACCGATAATTACACTGTCAGCAAGGCCTTTTATACCAACGTTTTGGGCTTCAATATTATTAAGGAAACCTTTCGCGCCGAGCGCCAGTCCTACAAACTTGATCTCGCGATCGGTGACCACTACCAGATAGAATTGTTTTCCTTTCCGGAGTTTAAAGAAAGGGCATCGTTCCCCGAAGCAAAGGGTCTACGCCACCTTGCCTTTGCTGTAGAAGACCTCGATACGTCAGTGGCCGAACTTGTTGCAAACGCGGTCGAGGTGCAGGGCATCAGGACTGATGAACTTACGGGGAAAAGATTTTGCTTTTTCTACGATCCCAATGGCCAGCCCCTGGAGTTATACGAACTATAATTAACCCTACCACAAGCGACTTAAATAAACAATGGCAGCAGCAAAAAATAAAGAAGATTATATCCACACCGACAGCGGCGTAGGGGGACAGTATAAAACCTGGTTTCTCGATTACGCCAGCTATGTTATTCTTGAGCGGGCAGTACCCGCTTTGGAGGATGGATTAAAACCGGTACAGCGCAGGATCCTGCATGCCATGAAGGAAATGGATGATGGCCGCTACAATAAGGTTGCGAACATCATCGGGCAGGCGATGCAATATCACCCGCATGGTGACATGAGTATCGGCGATGCCCTGGTAAATATGGGGCAGAAAGACCTGTTAATTGACACCCAGGGAAACTGGGGAGATGTGCGCACCGGCGATGATGCCGCTGCTGCCCGTTACATTGAAGCAAGATTGAGCAAATTCGCACTTGAAGTTGCGTTTAACGCAAAGACAACTGAATGGGCGCTGAGCTACGATGGCCGCAAGAACGAGCCTGTCACGCTCCCGATGAAATTTCCTTTGTTGCTTGCCCAGGGGGCAGAAGGTATTGCGGTGGGCCTGGCGACAAAAATCCTTCCGCATAATTTCTGCGAGCTCATCGAAGCCTCGATCAAATATTTGCGCGGAAAGAAATTTGAGATACTGCCCGACTTCTTGACCGGGGGTACTATGGACGCTTCCAACTACAATGAAGGGAGACGAGGTGGAAAGATCCGTGTTCGCGCCATCATTGAAGAGGTAGATAAAAAAACAGTGGTTATCAAAAGTGTGCCGTACGGGGTTACAACCACGCAGTTGATGGAAAGTATTGTAAAGGCGAATGACCAGGGGAAAATTAAGATCAAAAAAGTGCTTGATCATACAGCTGCGGCAGTAGAGATCATCATTGAGTTGGCTCCGGGTATTTCTGCTGATATTACCATCGATGCCTTATATGCATTCACGGATTGCGAGGTAAGCATTTCGCCGAATGCCTGTGTGATCGTCGAAAATAAGCCGCGTTTCCTTGGCGTGCCCGAGTTGTTGAAGATCGCAACCGAGAATACAAAAGAATTATTACGCAAAGAACTCAACATTCGTCTTGCAGAACTGCAGGAAAAATGGCACTATACCTCCCTTGAAAAAATATTCTTCGAAGAGAAAATATACAAGGAATTGGAGAAGAAACATGAGACCTGGGACAAGGTATTGGATGCCATCGATAAAGCTTTCATACCCTTCAAAAAACAGCTGCGGCGGGAGATCACCAAAGAGGATATCGTCAAGCTAACGGAGAAGCCTGTTCGCCGGATTTACCGGCTGGACATTGATGAACTGAATGCGCAGATCAAAGGCTTAGAAGGAGATATTAAACAGGTTAAGTTCGACATTGAGCACCTGACAGATTATGCTGTAGCATATTATGAGAACCTCCTGAAGAAATATGGGAAAGGGCGTGAGCGTAAAACGGAGATCAAACAATTTGATACGATCCAGGCCAAATCCGTAGCCATCGCCAACATTAAGATCTATGCGAATTTCGCTGACGGATTTATAGGTACCGGCCTGAAAAAAGATGAGTTGATCGCAGAGGTTTCTGATCTTGATGACATCATTGCGTTTACCCGGGGTGGTGTTATGAAAGTGGTTCGCGTTGCCGACAAATCATTCATCGGCAAAGACATCTTACATGTTGCTGTCTTTCAAAAAAATGATGAGCGTACAACCTACAACATGGTGTACAGCGATGGTAAAACCGGCGTCAGCTATGCTAAACGGTTCAATGTAACCGGAATCACCCGCGACAAAGAATACGATCTTACAAAGGGCTCCGATAAAAGTAAGGTCCACTACTTTACGGCAAATGCGAATGGGGAGGCAGAGGTGGTTAAAATCGTCCTGAGTCCGAATTGCAGCGCGAAGAAAAAAGAGTTTGAATTTTATTTCGAGGAAATGGAAATAAAGGGTAGGGGCAGCATCGGTAACCAGGTGACCAAGTACCCAATAAAATCAGTAAAGTTCAAAGAAGCCGGTAAGTCTACCCTGGATGCAAAAAAACTCTGGTTCGACAATAAGTTTGGCCGACTGAACACGGATGAAAAAGGTGACTACCTTGGGAAATTTGATGCGGAAGATCGGTTGTTGGTGGTGTACAATGACGGTAATTACGAAATAACAGACCAGGAATTAACCCAACGCTTCGATGTCGAAAAAGTGATCCTGATCGAGAAATTTAAACAGGATAAAGTGATCACTGCTGTTTACCTCGACAATGAAAAACTCCAGTACAACATCAAGCGATTTAAGATAGAAACCACCACGCTCCATAGCAAGTTCTTCTTCATAAAAGAAGGAAAAGAAAATCGGCTTGAGATGGTGACGACGGACCAGGAACCGATTCTCATAGTACAGTCTGGCCGCGGTCAGTTGGTGCGGAGAGCAAAGTTTAAAGTAGTCAACATGGTGGAGATCATGGGTTGGAAGGCAGTAGGAGCGAAGCTCACTGAATTTTCAAAATCTGTAGAAATGGAGTGGGAGAAGAAACCTGAGTCAGACAATCCACAAGGAGATCTGTTTGAATAGGTGGATCAACAAAAAAAATATTATAAGAACATAAAAAAAGCCGGTGTTATTAAACACCGGCCTTTTTATTCCAACTCACCTAATCATCATTCGATTTTATCACTTCATACCAAATCTCACCGTTTTCCTGCAGCACAGGTTTGTATTGGGCACCATCAACGGTGTAATAAGTTTCCCCGTCAATGTTAATCGTCTTGTAACCATCCGGTATACTTTCAACTACGGCTCCAACAGGTGGTGAAACAACTACGTAGCGGTCATCATCTCTTTGATCGTAATACGTTCCATTATAGTAATAATAAGGGTAGTCACGGACATAGATCCTGCGATGCCCAAGCGGCAGCGTGTTTATGAACAGGCCGAAAGGCGGGGCTACCACGCGGAACATATTATTATAGGGCCTGTAATATATTCCATCGTAATACCTGTAATTAAAGCCTCCAAACTGGATGCTCAGGTAACTTGATGGTAGGGTATTGAAATAACTGTTTCGACGCGGCATACCTGCATAGCGCCAATTTGGGTTATACTGGCTGTACACTGGTCTACGGTAGCCATAAGAGGAAGCATACGGCGAGCGGTTAACACGGTTGTTATTTGCGCCATAACCATAATTATTGTTATACCGGTTGACCTCGATATTAACGGGCCGCCTCGTGCTGGTCCTGGGATTGTAGCTCGTCGCTGGCCGGTTCAAATTCGTTGTGCCAGGGACCCGATCAATTGTTCTGCGCCGATTGTAATCCATGTTGTTTTGTCGCAGGGCTCGGTCATTCATTCGATCTATGCTTGTCCCAGGCATTTGTTGCCGCGGGGTATAAGCAGGCTGACGTTGCCTTACTGACTGGTCTGCGGAACCCCGTCCTTCAGCCCGGTTGTAAATTCTTTCAGGCCTGCTGATTTGTGCAACGCTGGATAAACTAAGGAGCAACAAAGCCGCTACGACCGGTAAAATGAGTGCTGGTTTGTTTAACCAAAATGCAGGCAAAACCAGGCTTTCAGTCTTATCATTCATTTTCTTTTTGTTTTTGAGTGTTTGCATATTGCAATCAGGATATTAGACGACAAACTGAGGCAAAAATCTTACCCAATAATCAACCTTTGCATAATTATAACATTTATGATTTTTAACCTTTCCGCGTGGCCAGGGTCTGGGTTGGTCACATTTTTGTAGCTCTGATGCCAAATGGTTATTATGGCGGAAAAACTTTCTTTTAAGGGCATGTGGGAAGTCCTGAAAAATTCATTTACAGGCTTTAGTGATGATAAGGTGACGAAGCTCAGCGGCTCTCTCGCTTATTATACGGTGTTTTCACTCGCACCCTTACTCATTATCATCATCTCGCTTTGCGGAATTTTTTTAGGTAGAGAAGCAATTGAGGGAACGGTTTACAATCAGTTGGCAGGCTTTGTAGGCCCGGATACGGCGGCGCAGTTGCAGGAGATGATCAAGAATGCTTCCCTGGCGGGGAAAAGCAAAACAGCCGCCATCATAGGGGGGATCACCTTGTTGGTGGGAGCCACCACCGTGTTTGCAGAGATACAGGATTCCATCAATGGGATCTGGGGCCTGAAGCCAAAACCTAAACGAGGTTGGTTGAAGATGATACAAAACCGTTTTTTGTCGTTTTCTGTGATCATAAGTTTAGGGTTCTTGCTCCTGGTATCACTCGGCATTTCTTCGCTGATCGACGCTTTTAGCGAGAGACTTCGTAATCGCTTTCCTGAAGTCACCGTGGTTGTATTTTATGTCATCAACCTCGCCATAACTCTTTCGGTGACCACCCTGATCTTCGGCGTTATTTTTAAAGTGTTACCCGATGCCCGGATAAAGTGGAAAGACGTGATTGCAGGGGCGCTTGCAACCGCGATCCTGTTCATGCTCGGGAAACTGGGTATATCATTCTACATTAGCAAGAGCGAGGTTGGTACCACCTACGGAACAGCCGGGTCACTGGTGATTTTATTGCTCTGGGTATATTATTCTTCCATCATTCTTTATTTCGGGGCCGAGTTCACAAAGGCCTACGCGGTTAAGTATGGCTCCCCGATACACCCCAACCATTACGCGGTTACGACAAAAACGGTTGAGGTTGAAACAGGTAATGAGTCTATTCAAAACAAAGAAAATGCAACCATCCAAACCAAGGGTACGCTGGACGGAGCGAAGATCGAAACCACGCAAAAGGACGAAGAATAGCCAGTTATTTTTTTTGTAGCCGGATCAGGTACCCGCCACCGGGGACCAGGTTTAATGCGAGTTTACCAGTTGAAGCAAGTTCACCTTTGGAGATAATGTAATCCGCAGGATATTTCTCAGCATTGATGCCGTCCACACATTGCTCGAAACCGTACGTTCCGGCGGGTAAAAAATCCAGGGACAATTCCAACTTACGGCTGCTCCAGTCTGTCATACCCGCAATAAACCATTCATGTCCCTTTCTGCGTGCTGTAATGATGTATTCGCCGAGTTTAGCCTCCGGGATAATGGTTTCGTCCCAGGTAGTTGGAATACTTCCAAGTAGTTTCATGAACGCCGGTTCCAATAAACCCTGCGAGGGGTTACCACTAAAGATCTGCATGGGGTTATCATAAACTACGAACATCGCGAGTTGGTGGCAACGCGTTCCCATGCTCATTACTTTTTCGCCGATGGGTCTGAACTGTTGCTTGGTCGCGTTGTCCAATAATCCAGGCTCATAGTCCATTGGGCCGGCCACCATCCTGATAAAAGGTATCAGCAGATCATGGCCCGGAGTTGCTTTATCACTCCCGATATTGAACTCGGCGCCCAGCACACCCTCTCGGGTAAGCGCATTTGGAAATGTGCGGGTAAAGCCAGCCGGCTTGTAGGCTCCATGAAACATGATCATCATTTCCCGTTTAGCACATGCCTCCGCGATCCGGTAATAAAAATTTACCATCTTCTGGTCGTCCCTGTCCATGAAGTCGGTCATAATGTAATCCACACCCCATTGCTTAAACTGGGTCAATGCGCTGTCGAGCTGACGGTCAAGCGTAAGCGCTAATGTCCACAGGCTGAGCCGGATGCCGTTGGCCTTTGCATAAGCCGCGATCTCCTCCATATTTATCTGCGGACTGATCTTGAACAAGTCTTTGTAATCGCTCCAGCCAGCATCGAGCATGATACGATCGAAGCCAAACCGCTTCGCAAAATCAATATAGTATTTGTAGGTGACTGTGTTGATCCCTGCCTTGAAAGGAATATTGAAAAGGTTGATGCCGATGATCCATTCATCTGTACCCTTACCCGGACGTATCCACGAAGTATTTTTTACCCGGGAGGGTGAACCCAGGCGATAAACAATATCGTTGCCTGGTAAATCGGCATCCTTTGCCGCGATCGCCAGCACCCGCCAGGGGAAACTGCGCGTGCCCTTTGTAACCGCGATAAATGGCGCTCTATCGGTAACGAGTAGTTGCGGAAATTCCGACTCGTTGATGGTCTCTTTCAACGGGTAGCCGGCGAAGCACCCAATGATGGAGTTGCTGCTGGTCCCACGGTGGAACATGCCGGGATAATCCTCGATATCAGACTCCGTGATCACAATTTTCGGGCCCTCGGTTGGTGCGACCAACACCGGGTTGAAGAATAATGCATTGTTTGAAATGCTGTCCAGCGGCGATTGTTGATACACAGATTCAAAACTAGTGTGGAAACTATCGGCGTCCGCTCTTTTGTCTACCAGCGGATAATACAGCTTCGGGTTTGCGGGAAAGTTAAAGCGGGCAATTTCATTTATTATGGTGATGGAATCTTTAAAGTTTGTGTGAATGCGGTAAGCTACTCCATCGTTATATGCACGAAAGATAACGTCAAAATTATTTTTCAATTGAATGGTTAGCTCGTTGTATTGATCGAAGATCCTGCTTCTTTTCTCCGCCACCGGCGGGAATATAGTGTCCGTAACGCTGCGGGAGCGGGAACTTTTTATAGCAAGTTTACTGCTTAACAAATTTCCACCTGCAAGAAGCATGTCAATAGGTGACGGTAGGAGGACGACCTTATTATCGTAGGCTACGGAATAAGTCAATTTCTCGCCGAGTTCTACTTTCACCTGGATTTTTCCATTAGGAGAACTCAATAATTTTTGCCCAAACACGGAGGGGTGCAGGAGAAGAGAAAATAGCAAACAGGCAGAAGACAGGCGCATGGCAATCGTTTTATACTTGGGTGAATGTGAGCTGTCGCAAGGATTAGTCAATGCAACTTATTCGCGGCTAAACCGGAATTCTCTGCAAAATATGATCGATGATTTTAACCGCATGTTCGCGGGAATTTTCTATGAACAAACTATGCGTATCCATTCCGCCACATATAACGCCGGCAAGATAGATCCCGGCTACATTGGTTTCGTGTGTGTCTTCGGAATACATCGGTTTCCGGATGGTGTCAGCGGATAGTTTGATGCCGGCTATCTCCAGGAAATCCAGGTTGGGCTGGTAACCTGTCATGGCAATCACCCAATCATTTTCAATGGTGATCAATCCATCCGGCGTTTGGATGTCCACTTCTTTTTCGCGGATCGCAGCAATAGTTGAGTTGAAATAAGCTTTGATAGAACCTTCACTGATGCGGTTAATAATGTCGGGCCGCACCCAGTATTTTACCCGCGTGCCGATATCGCTGTCGCGAATAACCATCGTCACTTGCGCACCTTTGCGCCAGGTCTCCAGTGCCGCATCAACGCCGGAATTATTCGCCCCGGTTACCAATACTTTTTCGAAGGCATAAAAATGCGGGTCCTTATAGTAATGAGTAACCTTCGAAAGATCTTCGCCGGGAACATTTAAAAGAAATGGAATATCATAGAACCCTGTTGCGATCACGATATTAGTTGCCTGGTAGGAAGAGCGATTAGTCGTGACGGTAAACTTCCCTTCTTCCTGGGAGATGGCCAGCACTGGTTCAAATAAATTAAGATGAAGTTCAGCAGCAACAGCAACCCGGCGATAATATTCCAACGACTCGTTCCGCGTGGGTTTAACATTGTTGCTTACAAAAGGCACACCGCCGATTTCCAACCGTTCAGAGGTCGAAAAGAAAGTCATGTTAACCGGGTAGTTGTACAAAGAATTTACAAGACAGCCTTTTTCGAGGATCACATATTTAAGCCCCTTCTTTTTTGCTTCCAACGCACATGCGAGACCGATAGGTCCGCCACCAATGATCACCAGGTCGTAAGTTTCTTGCATAGCATAGTTTAGCTCGATGGTCAAAAAAGGAGCAGGCAATCGTTCCTATCTAAATTGAAATTAGTTCAAATGCGCAGCTGGCTGGGCTACGAAAACCTCGTTGCTGAAATCTTTCACCACGTTGTAAAGTGTGTCTCGTTCAACCGGTCGGCGCTTTACTTGCTTTATTAGTGTTACCAGTTCTTCCGTGCTCATTTTTGGTGTTTGTTCTTCGCTGCCAGCCATGCTGTAGATCTTTGTAGAGTCATCGATGGTGCCGTCAATATCGTTTACCCCGAAAGAAAGGCTTAGTTGTGCATTGTCGCGGCCGAGCATCGGCCAGTAAGCTTTCAGGTGTGGAAAATTATCGAGATAGATGCGGGCAATGCTGTAAAGGCGCATGTCTTCTGTGATGGTCGATTCCGGCACATGGCTCATATCGTTGTTGTGGTTCCGAAATTTTAGCGGAATGAAGGTATTGAAGCCATGTGTTTTGTCCTGCAGGTCGCGAAGACGACTCATGTGATCTACCAGGTGTTCATATTTTTCAATGTGGCCATACAGCATGGTCGCATTGCTGTGCATACCCAATTCATGTGCAACTTCGTGTATGCGTAACCATCCCTCCGCATTTACTTTATCGCCTGCAATTTGTTCCCGGATTTCCGGTGCAAAAATTTCTGCTCCTCCACCTGGCAAACTATCCAATCCTGCTGCATGCAATCTTTTCATTCCTTCTTCCACGGTAAGCTTTGCCTTGCGAAACATATAATCAAGTTCAACAGCAGTAAAAGCTTTTACATGAAGCTCAGGTCGATGTGCTTTTATTTTTTGCATCAGTTCAATAAAATAATCCATGTTCATTTTTGGATGAACACCACCTACGATGTGCACTTCGGTGATTGGTTTTCCATCGTAAGTTTTTACAATATTCAGCATGTCTTCAATGCTGAGTTCCCAACCCTCTTCCTTCTGCGCATAAAGGCGTGAGTACGAACAAAATTTGCAGCTAAATACACAAACATTTGTCGGCTCAATATGAAAATTCCGGTTGAAATAGGTAGTATCACCGTGAAGTCTTTCACGAATAAAATTTGCCAGGGTGCCGGCAAAACCTAAACTCGCTTTTTCAAAAAGTATAACTCCTTCCTCGTCAGTAATTCTCTGCTGGTCCTTTACCTTCTGTGCGATTGCTTTGAGGTCTTTGTCCGCGGTAAAGTTGATCAGCGTATCTATCGAACTTTGCATTTTAAAAATTTTCATCAAAGTTACTGCAGGCGGGCGCAGAAAACAAAAGCAGTGAACGGAACAAACGGGGTCTTTAGCCAATTGTATTACAACATTTTATTGTTTCACGATCCTTTCGACAATGGTCTTATCGGTGTATAACATTTTTAGAATATATACGCCCGCTGCTAAGTTGGTAACTGGGATTTCGATCTCAGTTGGTGCAGTACCATTGAAGCGCCTATCGAGTACGAGCTGCCCCGCTGAATTATACAGAACGGCTGCCCTAAAGTCGGTTGGTGCAACAAAGTGATGAATGCGGAAGGCTGCGGTCGCGGGGTTAGGATAGATCAGGTAGCCCTGGTCTTTCAAACGCTGCGGCAGGGTTCGTCCGAAAATATTGATGTTGTCGATGAAGAGATTATTCTGGCTGTTTCCTTTGGAAACAAAATAGATTTGAAACTCTGCCGCGTTACTGATGTTAGGCGTGATCTCTATGCGTTCTGATTTCCAGTGTGCGGGCAGAGTAGGGGCAAAGGGCACTGTCAACGGAAAAAGACCGGGGTCAACCGTTTGCAGATCGGTCCCACCTTTTTGCCAGATGCTGGTCGTATTTACACCGCAATCCGTGGTGATAAACAATTCAAGCGAATCCAGGCTATTTCTTGAGTTAGCGCCTGCACGGTAAGCATAGTCAAAACTAACAAAGGCTGAATCAACATTTCCTAATACGATCCTAGGCGATACAAATCGATCCATGGTGTTTGACCCGCCGTCGTTAAAATGTCGAATCACCATGGAAGCGAACCCGGTTTTTGCAACCTCGGTTGTTCTGTTCCAGGTAATCGAATTGTCAAAATTTTGGAGGCTCCAGTTTATCGGTGGAAAGCGTGGGTCTTCAAAACCTTCAACCACCGGCCCGGGTACCACCGGTATCACGGCAAATGAGGACCGAAGGGTGTCATTGCTCAAAACCTTATCAGGAGTTCCATTTGGTAAAGAAGTGTAGATCTCAAAGACATGGTTTCCCGGTGGTATGGTGAGTTGTGGCAACTTAACGGTGACAGGTGCACTACAGGTTGCCAATGATCCATTCCAGGTATAATTGATTTTTGCACCACCGTCAATCGAGTAGGTCAGTATCACCGAGGTAACCGTGCTGACACCATTGTTTACCAGCAACACTTGCGGCTGAATGGTTCCTTCACAGTACAATCCATTGGGCGTGTTTATCGCAACAGGAGCGACGTTAGGATCGGGTGAAATTTTGCGGCCAAAACTGATGTTGTCGAGGTAAAGATTATTGCCGTAGGCATTGGTGCTTCTAAACCCGATAGACACTTCCCCGGGTAGCCCACAAAGGCTCAGCATCACGGTATCCCTCCGCCATTGTCCGGCAGTTGGTACGAACGAGGTGACCAGGTTGGCACCTCCGTTGGTCGCGAGGGCATTACCGGTTTTAAGATACCCGGTAGGTTGCCAGGTAAGGCCACAGTCGGCTGAATACACAACTTCCAACTGTTCCCAGTCGATGGGGTCATCACTGTTTTTTGCATACGCCAGGTCAAAGCTGATCACCAACGAATCAAAACCAGCGGTGCGTAATTTCGGTGACACCAGGTAATCCTGCTGGTCGGGTTTATCGTAATCAAATCCGTTTAACACTGCAGAAGCGACGCCGGAACTCGCGGCGGTTGTAGTTCTGATCCACGAAATGCTTCCCGTGTTTTCATTTGCAACTCGCCATCCCGGTGGTGGAAAAACCGGGGACTCAAAACCTTCTGGTCCAAATGGAACAGAGACAGCTGCACCGGAAACAATGTAATTCGCTGTCCCCACATCTGAAGCCGGGCGGCCATCGGGTTGCCCGTTCGGATTGAATGTTCGAATGGTAAGCACATGTGTGCCGGCATCCGAATTCACTTCATTGATCGGAACATACACAAGATCACCAGGTGACAAACTTCCCGTCCATATCTGGGTGCCAACACTGGTACCATCTACAATAATGTTGATACCCAGGGAAGTCAGCGGTGCATCTCCATCATTTACGATCAGCACCTGCGGCCTGAACGGAGCGGTGCAGATGGTGGAAACTAACCCGCAGGTGTAGCCGCGGCTGGTAGGGTAGAGGATTTCCGAGACGCGGGCATCGTGCAGCACTTCACTACCGGGAACGGGTAGTAGCCCAACAGAATTTTTCAGCCCTGGACGATAAATATCCAGGGTTGCTTCTGCACGGCACAATTGTCCTTCGGTGAACATGCTGTAACAGGCATCATTGGTATAGTCCATATAATTCTGGTACATGATGCCGGGACTGTCCGGGGAGCAGGCATCCAGTTGCACACCGGATAAACAATTCTCTGAAGACGCGGCCTGGTTGGGCGTATCGTCAACACAGGTGTTGGGAAGCGGGCCATACGGTGTTGAAAAATCAGAGCCATTGCATCCCGATCCATCATCCCCCCAAATGTGCATCAGGTAAAAAAAATGCCCGGTCTCATGAACCAGGGTGCGACCGCCATCGTATTGGTCGCGGAACGGGCTGCCGCAAGGCTGGTCGATCGAACCATAATGTACCGCGACACCTTGCTCATTATCCTGCTGCGCATTTACATTTGGAAAACTGGCGATGCCTAAAATACCATCCGTCAAATTCGTGATCCACACATTATAATATTTTGCGCCATCCCATTGATCAAGGCCGCCGGCGGCAGTATGTTTCAATTGCGTATTATAACTGGAGGCATCCGAAGTAAAGGTGAGGTTGGTAACCCTGCGTTCGACGCCGCTCGTCGTTGTTCCAGCCGGTGTTCGTTTAGCCAACACAAAACGAAGGTCGGAATGCGCCAGCACTGCCCGAAATTCCGGCGGCAGTTTGAGGGTATCGGGATTCAGTCCGCCAAAGTCGCGGTTTAAAACATCAACCTGCCGCTGCAGCAACTGATCAGTCACATAGGATTGCAGCGTGGAATTACCAACTACGTGAAAGACGATTGGAATTGCAATGATCGCGGAGGTACCAGCAGGGCGATTCGCAATGTTTTGGCGTTTTTCCCAGGCTTTAAATTTAGTGGCCGCAATGAGTTGCGCCTTTTGCTCAAGCAACGGATCCAGGCGCTTTTGAGCGGCATAGTATTCCATGGTTGCACAGCGGAGTATCTTCTTTGCGCCGGTTCCATTTGTTTGAGCGAGCACCGTTGTGAAAGGGACTAAAGCGAATAAACAAACGAACAGGGCGCTGAAACTTTTCAAATGAGGTAAATTTTTGTTATTGATGACAGGTCATTTTAACCTGTCTTGGCGCCGGGTTTGCACGACGATCTGCCTTATAAATTTAAGCAGATTTTTTCCATAGGAGTTAGGGTGATTTTTTCGCTGGCCTTAATCATGGATTTTTGCATGAGATAAAATATAAACGGGCTTTGAGCTTCATTGGTTCAACTCATATTCCAGGTGCGCATTTAACCTGGTGCTGATCATGATAAGTTGTATTAAAATTTGAATGCGGCAACAAAGCAGGCGTGGCAGGGTTTATTGAATAATTGTATATCTTCCAATTTCAAAAACAACTAACCTGCTTATGCAAAGATTTCAGGGATTGATAGGTATTCTGGTGATTTTGGGTATTGCCTGGCTCGTGTCTAATAACAAGAAAAAAATTAACTATCGCCTCGTCTTCAGCGGCATTTTATTACAGATCGTCATTGCGTTATTAATTCTGAAAGTTCCCATTGTAAAATCTTTTTTTCAAAAAATCGGCAGCATCATTACGCATATCGAGGCCTTCGCAAAAGAAGGTGCTTCATTTGTCTATGGTGGACTGATGGCCGATAGTGGCACTGGTGCTGCTGTTCCGTACCGGACACCGGGCGTTTTCATTTTTGGTTTTAGTGTGTTAGCCACGATCATTCTTGTTTGCGTGCTCGTTGCCATCTTTTATCATTTCGGCATCATGCAACGGTTGGTGTCCCTGGTAGCAAGGGCGATGAACTGGGTGATGCGGGTGAGCGGGGCAGAAGCCTTGAGTAACGTCGCCAGTGCCTTTGTAGGCCAGGTGGAAGCGCAGGTAATGATACGGCCATATTTAAAAGGCATGACGATGAGCGAATTGCTGGCAAGTATGAGTGGTAGCCTCGCTTGTATCGCGGGTGGGATACTGGTAGTGTACGTGAGTTTTGGTGCGAAAGCCGAATATTTATTAGCAGCAAGCCTTATGGCGGCACCGGCTGCGTTGGTTATTTCGAAAATAGTTTGGCCGGAGACGGAAGAGAGTGAGACGATGGGAAAGGTGAAACTAGAAGTTAAAACTCCCTACACAAACGTGATCGATGCCGTAACCCATGGCGCTGGCGATGGTATGAAGATCTCCGTAAATGTGATTGCCATGTTGATCGGATTTTTAGGTTTGATCGCCCTGATCAATTTCTTATTGATGAAGATCGGTATCCTGCTTCATCTCGATTTTAGCCTGACGCTTGATTGGATCTTTGGAAAAATATTCTCGCCGATGGCCTGGGCCATGGGAGTTCCCGGTAAAGATGTTGCGGATGTTGCAACACTGTTGGGAAAAAAACTGACCATCAATGAATTTGTGGCCTTCAGTGATCTTACCCAAACCATGGTGCCAAATGCAGCGGGTGAAATGGTAAAGGGATATCAAAACGTCATCTCCGAAAAAGCCCTGCTAATCGTGAGCTTCGCGATCTGTGGCTTTGCGAATTTCAGTTCCGTTGGAATGCAAATCGGTGGTATTGGGGCCCTGGCGCCGGAGCGACGCGCCGACCTGGCTAAACTAGGAATGCGCGCCTTGCTTTGCGGAACACTTGCCTC
>JAURWD010000149.1 GCA_030655145.1 Ferruginibacter sp. | reverse complement strand
AGGTTCGCTCATATTTTTTTAACGCGAGTATCCTGGTTAACTCCCCCGGGCACAGCCTTGCTTCCATCCAAATGCAACAATCTATTTTTGGAACAACCTGGTCCTTGAAGTTTACAAAAGTCACGCAACTGGCGGGTGATTTTTTGAAGAGAAGCTCATAGACTTTATCCGCATCTTTCGGCGCTGTATTCCGAAGAAATCTACTCAGATCAGCCTGCACTTTCTCAGCACCTGTAAACAAGAATACAAGTATAATGAAGCCGAAGAATAATAAAAGAATGAACAGCGGCTTTCGCTCCCCAAGTTTTCCCTTAACAAGCAGCGTCAAAAAAACGATGGTGAAAATGAGTAGGAGGAATAACAATAAAACGGTGGCGATCATCTTCAATAAAAACTTTGCTAATTAAAACTTCAATACCAGCGTGTAGCCTATGGCGTTGGAATCTGCTCCTGGAGCATTTTATTTTTTTCCTTATCATAGTAGGTGCAGGTCATCTCATTCATATCCACTGTCCATTTTTTTACACCGGTTTCGGCTGAATGCGTGCAAAAGGTTTCGTAATCGGTTTGACCACGCTGGTGTCGTTTGAGATGATGTTTGAATCTTTCTTTATCACTAATATTAGCAACCCGCAGGACCGTATATTTTGGAGCAGACTTAATTCGAAACTTATCAGTGCCCTCAAAGACCGTGTGGCCATCACGTACAAATGTGTCATATTTCTTAACGCCCAATTTTATAAGGTCTTGAATATATGTTGGAAAGTCAACCCCGCTCTTAACTTTCGAATGTGCCGCAGCAATATCTTCCAGGTTAAACATTATTTGATTTTGATTTCTGCAAAAGTGTGGAAATAATTTCAGAATAGCATTACTGACGGCTGGGCCTGTTCACCCGCTTGTACATTCCATCGCAAGGAAATTTTCATAACGCCAGGCATTTTCAACTTCGTTTCAACTTCAACAATTGTTTCATTCAAATATCGCATGTCACCACACCGACTTAAGCCGATAAAAATTCCCGCCGCCGCCGGGATCATGGAGTAAAAATGAATTCTTGGTGCCTTGATCGATAACTCCTTTGCAATTTTATCATATCATGAGCCAAGGTTTAACAAAGTTGATTGTAATATTGCAGCAATGAAGATTTTACTAGTCGAAGATGAACCCGCAGTTGCCCAACTCATAACCAAGGGGCTGAAAGAAAATGATCACCAGGTTACACTGGCGCCCGACGGATTACTGGGCTTGCAAATGGCCACAGCGCATAGTTTTGATATAGTCATCCTCGATATTATGTTGCCCGGTATTAGCGGAATGGAGCTTTGCAAACAAATACGCTTGAAGGATACGGCTACACCTATCCTGTTTCTAACGGCACTGGGTACCACCGAAAATGTCGTGGCTGGTTTGAATGCCGGTGCAGATGATTACCTGGTGAAACCCTTCCAGTTTGCGGAATTAGTGGCCAGGCTCAATTCTTTAAACAGGCGTAAACAATTACCGGTTCAATCTGCTACAACCATCCAGTTTGGACAAACCTCAGTAAACCTAAATGCAAAACTCGTGACCTATGCCGGCGAAAACGTCAATCTCACCTCCACCGAATACCGGCTGTTAGAATATTTTTTAGCGAATAAAAACAGGGTGCTTTCCCGCCTGGAGATACTGGAACACGTGTGGGGAATTGATTTTAATATGGGTACCAATGTCGTAGATGTTTATGTGAACTACCTGCGAAAAAAAATCGATAAAGACGTTTCCCAAAAATGCATAAACACGGTGATAGGCAGGGGATACATGCTCAAATTACAATAGCCGCCTATGAAAATTCAAACACAAACCACCCTCCTCTTTACTACTCTTACCGGCGCGTTCTTCATTATTTTCGGACTAACGGTTTATTACTTCGTGGGCAAGGCCGACAATAATGACTTTCATAAACGGCTGGAATTACGAGCCCGGATCTCAGCGAAATTTCGTTTTGAACAAGACCAGGTTTCCACCGAATCGTTCCGGCAAATACAACGAGAATACCTGGAGAAATTATCAGATGAAAAAGCATTTATTTTTTCGCTTGACCAAAACGGAAGCGTAGCTCCCGCCCTACCGGCAGAGATCAGCAAATCTTATATCAAAGAGATCGCCAAAGCCAATGGCAATACGGTTTTTGATCAGCGAAAGTTCAGGCATTATGCCGGCTTACTATATCATGATGAAACCGGGGATTTTATTGTGATCAAGTCTGCCACCAACCAGTACGGTATTCAACTACTGACCAAGTTGCGGGACACGATGATCATTACGTTTCTTGGGTATGCGCTGATTATTTTTTTGGTTGGATATTTTTTCGCGAAGAGAACTTTTCGTCCTTTCAGAACCATTAATGCTAAAGTAAAACAGATCAATGAAAACAATCTTCACCTTCGGTTAGAAGACAGGTCGGGAAGCGATGAAATTTCTGAACTCACGACGACCTTTAATAAAATGATCGACCGGATCGAACTGGCCTTTGAAACACAAAATAATTTTGTGAGCAATGCGTCGCACGAATTGCGTACACCGCTTACGACAATCATTGGCGAAGCTGACCTGGCCTTGGCAAAGGAACGCGGTGTGGAAGAATACAAGCAGAGTTTGCAATCGATCGCCAGGCAATCAGCCAAACTTAAACATTTAATAAAAGGTTTGCTATCGTTAGCCCAGACCGGGTTTGATGGAAAGAAAATTACCTGGGAAAAATTCAGGGTAGATGAGTTGATCTTTGAAGTAAAGCAGGGCATCGATGACATTATGCCCGAGAACGATATTAAAGTGGCCATCACCTCGATGCCCGAAGATGAAGAGAAGGTCAGCATTTTCGGCAGCCGGGATTTTATTAAGATCGCCATCAGTAACATTGTATTGAATGCCTGTAAATACTCAAATAATAAAACCGTTTTGATCACGCTCCAATTTGAAACCGGCAAAAGCATCATCAAAGTAACTGATGATGGCATTGGAATTCCGGCCTCTGAGCTCAAACACATTTTCGACCCGTTTTTCCGCGCCTCAAACACCAACCGCTATGAAGGCTATGGCATTGGGATGCCGCTTGCACAAAATATTGTACGCCTGCACAAAGGGAAAATCTCCGTTCAATCTGCTGAGGATCAAGGGACAACCGTAACGGTCATGCTTCCCGTTTGCCAGTCCTGATTCTAATCTCCTTCTAATGTTCTAATGTCATTCTAATGTTTTTTTAACGGGATTATCATGTGCGCCTTATAAGTTTTTAATAACCCGGGCGCAGCTTTGTATCCTAAATCAAAACATTATGACAAACATTCTTATCCCAACTGATTTTACGCCGGCTTCTATTAAAATGGCGGAACAAGCATTACAGGTACTTGAACTTCGGACCGTAAATATTGTCTTTTTTCATGCCTTCGAATTACCGCAATCAGAATTTGAATTGCTGGATCCGAGTCGCCCGAAACCATATGCGAATGTGCTAAACGATAGTTTCAGGCAGGGTTGCAAACAATTGAAAGAACAAAATCCCGAAGCCATTCAAAAAGTATGCTTTAAATTTTTAGAGGGAAACTCCGCACCATTGTTCAGGAATTTCATTGATGCGAACGAGATTGATATTATTTTTTATCCTCCGCATTACAAATTTGTACCAATCAATAAAAGAAGTGCGGATCCACTTCCCTTATTTAAGAAAAGCGGTATCAAGGTGATCAACGAATTAACTGTACCAAGAGTGGAAAGAGTTGCGGAGCCTGTGAGCATTCTTGCACCTACGCCCATCTTGATGACAGCGAGTTAATAAAGGAAATATTTCCGAATAAGTGAGTTAAATAATCAGGTTATGTTATTGAAAACGAATATCCCTTTTAGTTATGTCTTCGGGAAAGTGAAAGTTGAGTTATTGATTATTCTTTTATATGCATCACTCATTGCATTACTGTACAACAGTTATCATTTTACGAGGATCACGATACCCATTGCTGTACCGGCGATCTTAGGTACGGTTATCTCGTTGCTGCTCGGCTTTAGGAGTAACCAGGCTTATGATCGTTGGTGGGAAGCGAGGCATATCTGGGGAGCCATTGTAAATGATTCGAGAACTTTGGCACGGCAGGTTATGAACTTTACTCATGACAGTTTTGACAATGACAGCATCATGTCGTTCCAGGATAGAATTATCAGGAGGCAGATCGCCTGGACCTACAGCCTGGGCCATCATTTACGCGGACAAAGCAGTGACCGGGTTTTAGAAAAATACCTGAACAAGCAGGACCTGCAATATGCGCAGTCGGTAGACAATGCGCCATCCGCACTGCTCGACCTGATGGGGCGTGATTTAAAAACCGGGCTGGAGGAAGGCTGGATCAACAGGTTTCAGCAAGTTGAAATAGATCGTACACTTTCGCGGCTTTGTGATTCAATGGGAAAATGCGAACGTATCAAAAACACGGTGTTTCCCATCACGTATAGTTTATACATCCATCTTGCCCTACTCCTGTTTATCGCGTTGTTGCCTTTCGGCGTGATCGAGTATTTTGGCCTGTTTGAAGTACCGTTGGTTGTGGCCATTTCAGCTTCTTTTTTATTGATCGAGAAGATGGCCATCCATCTGCAGGATCCATTCGAGAATAAGCCAACGGATACGCCAATGACGCACATCGCAAGCAGCATTGAAAAAAACCTGCTGCAGTTATATGGATTAGAGACTGCGAAAAAGAATTGGAGCGAAAAAGAATGGTTGGCCGAGAAAGCTGCAGAAGACAGCATACAAGGCTATGCGGTAAAAAAAGAGTTCTACGTCCTATAAATATAGATTGAAGAGAGTCTTTCAGAGGGGAAGGCTTTCTTCTTCTTTTTTGAAAAAAGTTTTGAGTTTATTTCGGAGGGATTTTCTTGCTACGGTCTTTTTCATGATATTCTCATAACAAGGAAGCCGCGGTTCTGAGTTTCTATGAAAGAAATTTATCGGGCCAGGGCTTTGGTAAAAATGATGAGCGAACTCTCCTATGCCAAGCTTGGAAATGTGACTGGTTTCCCCGGTTGATACCATCACTGGTACCGGATGGGCAGCATGCCGAATTTTAAGGCAACCAGTAATACAATCATCAATATCGTTCCTGCCAGGGCTATCATATTCACCAATTTTTGGGCCGTGAGATGATCTCTCAATATGGCTTTAAGAATCATAAACGTCAACACACCAATCGTTCCGCCGAATGAATTCATGATAATGTCGGTCACGTCAAACGCACCGATCCTGAAAATAAACTGGATCGCCTCGCACAGGAAACTAATACAAAAGCAAGAAAATAATTTAGCCAAAAAAGACCAGCGTTGAAACAAGCTCGCCGCATAAATTCCGACGGGCAAAAAAATAATTGCATTTAAAATCATTTCACTGAACTCAACCTGACCGTGAATTCTTGCCGGTGCGCTAAAGGGAATTAAGTTCACGCTCCTGTTTTCCATATAAGAAAATCGAACGCCAAGTTTGAATACCAGTATCCAGACCAAAACAACCAGGTACACTGCAAATAACACCCTGGTTAACCTGCTTGTCCCCTGAGCGGCGCCCTCGATACCCGTCTGATAATGTTGCGATGTTAAATCCATCTTATCGATTTGTTTTGTCTATTGCTCGTCGCGTTGAGCAGTTTTTACTCCATCTCGTATTGCTGTTTCAAGAATTGCAAGGTCAATATCTTTTACCGCTTTGAAGCGGATGCAATAACCCGTTACGGTTGCCTTGCCCAGCTTTTCTCCAAAGGATTGGGGCAAGTAATGTTTATCTTTTATACCGAGGATATAGATCGAGATCCCGGTGCTGTTGGCGCTCATCCCAACCCGGAAAACTTCGCTGGTTTTTCCATTGGCATATTTCATTGTGCGGAGCCCATACCCAATCGTTGGATTACTGATTGTTTTACCATCGCTGTTTTTACCGTCGTCAAACCACAGTTTACTACCGGGTAGTACTTTGAGTAAAAGTTCGTGCAACTGTTGCATGTCTTTACTTTTCGTCCCGGTTTGAATGTTGATATTGTTTTTAATTTGCTCCTGTACGTTCATAGATAGAATATGTCATTGTTGATGATGTTGGGAAGTTAAGGTGATGGGTGTGTTGCCTCCATCTTTTCATACACTTCACCAGGGATGTTGTATTGGCTATTTTCCATATCGTTGCCCGGATTATTTTCACAATAAGTTTATATAACCAGGCGAAATAACGACTCCAGAGAAAAAAAGGATTGAAGGTCAAACCGCATTTTAGTTAGTACACTACCCAATTATCGATTTTGAAAGAAGAAAAAGTGGAGTAGATCAATCCAATTCCTTTTGCATACCAGAACACAAATTTTTCATGAGTATCACCAGGCGGAAGCCTTACCGCGGCCAGCTGTGGAACCAAGCTCACTTTGTATACATGAACGAAAGCTTTGCCATCTATCACAACTGAAACATCCGCTTCATGGCAGGTGAAATGGTATTGCAGATTTACATCCTGCCCAAAAGTTGCATGCCCGATATACAGATCAGAATACCAGTGATTTTCCGCCTGCATATTTTCTTTTAAAAAGAGTATATTTCCCATCACAGGAGGGTTGAAGGTGATGGTAGACGTATATTTCTCTGCATTCCCATACTCATAATAATTATCACCCTGTTTTCGAAAAAGAAAATCCTGCGCTGGTCCCGGGGTAAGCGCCTCGTGCATTTTTTTATAAAGATTACTATCAACGACTAAGGAATCAGTAATTGACCTGGCTGTAGCGACTGGGAAAACATTTCCGGTATAGTTCCAGTTGCTTTTAAATGTCAAGGGAAAAAGATCCGCGCTGGTCACTGCTTGAGGAAACAACACATTAACTGTGAGAGAACAAAAAGAGCTGTCAGCCTTCACCCGAAATGTATTGGTGCCTACCTGCAAGGGAGTTCCACTTGCTTGCAGGAAAACTGTTTGAATACCTTTATTCGGCAAAATCCCTTTGCCTGAAAAACTGTAGCCATTCACCGTGTCAGTACGAATGGTATAACTGCCGGGCTTCACAACATTTAGCTGTACGGCGATACGGTTGCTTGTATCGGTGAGAGTTGCGGTTGTATATACGCCGTATACCGAATCACTCATACACCTGCTGCCGCTGCCCGACAAAGAATAACTGGCCGGAAAAGAAGGATCTCCTACAGTTATAGGGGTAGTGCATTCACTGGTACCGAGCCGAACAACGAATACATCCACTCCAGCCTTAATGGGTTTACCATAACCTCTCAATTGAACGGATACAATACCCGTGTCAGTCAATACTCCTGCATAAGAAAAAAAATATCCATTAACGGTGTCTGAATGGATTTTTACATTACCAGCGTTTGGCAGATGAATATTTATGGAGACCCTATTGCTATCAGTGAGAGATGATCCTACGTTGTAAGTTCCTTTGAAGGATACCGGCGTGCACTCGCCCCTGGCATTTTTGACCAAGGTTGCTTGTACAATTGCTACAGTATCAAAATACAACTCCTTTTGACAGGAGCAACACAACAACAGCAAAATGCTGAAGCATACGGCGTAATCGAAGTAAACTTTCACCACCTTAAGATAAACATTTAATCGAAAACGCTTTGCCATGCCGAAGTACCGGGGTTCACAGCTGATCATGCCAGGCGCAAACCCAAATTTGAAAGGTAAAGCAGGAGCTTACAATGAATACTTTTAAAACAGAACAATCCGTACGACACTGCCGGTATTGTCCCGGAAGTTTCTATCTAATTGTTTGAATTGCGGATATGCATTATCCCCCGCAGGTATGCGCTAACAAAC
>JAURWD010000210.1 GCA_030655145.1 Ferruginibacter sp. | reverse complement strand
ATCAACCATGCGATCCATAAAATAACGGTCATGGCTCACGATCAAAATACAACCTGGAAAATCCATCAGGAATTCTTCCAACGTGCGTAGCGTCTGAAGATCCAGGTCATTGGTCGGTTCATCTAACACAAGAAAATTTGGATTCAGGAAAAGCACGCTCATCAGGTGCAGTCGCCGCTTTTCTCCTCCACTTAATTTACTCAGCGGGGTAAATTGCTGTTCCGCCGAAAAGCCAAACTTTTCCATAAACTGGCTGGCGCTGATCTTGGTACCATCATTCAGCGGAAAAAATTCTGCCATGTCCTTCACGTATTCTATCGCCCGCTTGTCTTCTTTATATACCAGGCCATCCTGGCTGAAATTGCCGAAGACCACCGTGTCGCCATGGTTCACTTTACCACTATCCGGTTTCTCTAATTGAAGTGCGATCTTCAGGAAGGTAGATTTACCTACACCATTTTTACCGACCACGCCGATGCGCTCGCCGCGCTTAAAAGTGTAATCGAAGCTCTTCATGATCTGGAGGTTGCCATACGCCTTGTTCACTTTGATGAGCTCCAGGATCTTTCCACCAAGTCGGGTCATCTTCACCTGCAGGCTCACTTCCTCCGTTTCTTTTTTCTGCTTTACCCGATCTTCCACCTCCACAAACGCATCCTGGCGGCTCTTACTCTTGGTAGTTCGCGCCTTCGGCTGCTTACGCATCCATTCTAATTCTTTACGGAAAATATTTTTATCTTTTTGAAGCTCGCTTTGCTGAATTTCCAGGCGCAGACTTTTTTGCTCCAGGAAATTGTCGTAATCTCCTTTGTAAACAAATACTTTTTCTTCATCAATTTCCAGGATCTCATTACATACCGCATCCAGGAAATACCTATCATGCGTCACGAGTAATAAAGTCACTTTAGCAGCTGCCAGGTAATCTTCCAGCCATTCGATCATGTCTACATCAAGGTGGTTGGTCGGCTCATCCAATATGAGCAGGCAACGCCCGGCGTGCAGGTCGGCTTCGATCAGTGCCTGGGCCAATGCGACACGTTTCTTTTGCCCTCCACTCAGGTTTCCAACTTTCTCGTTCAGGTGGTGCAGGTTGAGCTTACCGAGAATTTGTTTCAGGTCGCTTTCGAAACTCCATGCGTTTAAGTCATCGAGTTTTGCCATCAGGTCGCCAAGTTTGTCAACGTCCTCCTGTCCATCTTCCAAAAATTGCTCATATTCCTTCACCACTTTTACCACCGGGTTATCCAGGCGCAGCACATTGTCCCAAATGGTTTTGATTGGATCAAAATCATTGTCCTGCTGCAGCATCACCACTTTTATGTCTTTATGTACCCATACGGTACCGCTATCAGGCGTATCGAGGCCGGTGATGATTTTCAACAAGGTACTTTTACCGCTCCCGTTGCGGGCAACGAGTGCGATCTTGTCTCCTTCTTCTACGTTGAAAGTGATGTTCTTAAACAGCGTTCTTATTCCAAACGACTTACTGATATTCTCTATTGAAGCGTAATGCATGGCGGCAAAGGTAACGCAGGAACAGAAATTGAAAACCGATTGATGGAGCGTAAAGGAAATACCGGGGAGAGTTGACAGGGCGAAATGATATTAGTTTGACGATCCCGGGCGCCGGTAGAACAGCGATAAGATCCTGCTCCAGTCCGTATTTCCAGCCAGCGGTGCCAACGCTAAAATCCAGAAGATACTCCGATACCGCACAATTGCTCCGATATTAGGAATAGTGTATCCAATGATCAGCATCATACTAAAAAAAAGTGCAAGGCCGAATATGTTGAACACGTGAAGCGAGCCTTCATTTTTCCGGCGAAATGCAAGGAACAGAAACAACAGGATGTAATAGGCTATTAGTTCTATAGCCGTTAATATAACTGCCGGCTGGGGAAATTCCCAGAGATAAGGGCGAACCAAGGCATGGTTGAGGGCCTCGGGGGCATTGCGAAGAAAGCTCAACACATCCGGATGTAGTTCGCTCATCTGGATGTTAGTGGCGCCTCCCTGCAATAGTGCAAAATCCGCCTTCCGCTGAACGACAGCAGCGGGAAGGTTCAAAGGGGGGATAACGAATGGAATGGCGAAGAACAAGACCGCGAAAATTGCATACGATATGATACTCACTGAAAGCTTGTATTTAGAGAACTGCTTGCAAAGAATGGCTATGATCAAAGCAGGGACCAGCGCAACAAACACATAATTTCTGAATAAAAAAATTGCTAAGCATCCCCCCAAAATGCCCAGGATATATTTGAATCGAATTTTTTCCCCGCTTGTAACTAATTTAAAAAAACAATAGCTAATAATACCAAGACTTAAAAAGACAACGCCGTCTTTGTGAATGCAGGCGGTATACACTAATAAGGAAGGAAGACAGAAACAGGCGATCATAATTGGCAACCGGTTGCCGATATACAGTTGCCTAAAAATCCGGTAAAACGCGACATGCCCAAAGAATACCAGGCTGGAGAAAATGGCACTGTTAAAGTAGAAGTCTCCATGAGTCACCAGGTTTAGCAACGCCATGAATTTGTAGAGTAGGTTAAACCTCAGGTAAGCCCAAAAGCTGTCTTCTGCCTGAAACAGGCCGCCAAGTCCATAGAAATTTAGATCATTAGTGAAATCGGTAAAGAACAGTTTGGGATTTGAGAGGAGGACTTCGTATTGTTCTACCGAATTATCATTGTAAAGTTTGTAGTCATTTTGCCCGGAACTGTGATCAAAATAATAAGCAAGGGCGAAACCAGTTACCACCTTCAGGCTCAGGAAAAATCGTATCTCAGCAATACTTAAATCCGAGCACTTTAAAAATTTCGTTTTTGGAATCAGCCAAAATATCAGCAGCAAAAAAATACAACTAACAACGAACCAGATAGTCATGATTAAATTAAATCAGGCTGATATAAAAAGTTTCAAACTCCTTTTCTCAACAGTAAGTGTAAAACAAAGGTAAGGCTGCCATCTAATAAAAGTAATAGTGAAGAATGCAGCTAGTTTCCTGTGTGGGTGTTGCCTGTTTGAAGCTCCATGCATTCCAGTTGTTTGTTTAAATTACTGTATTTTGCAGTAAATTTTGCCCAGGCACCACTCGCAATACCCGTAACAATCGACCCTTGCAAAGTTCGTTTGTAAAAATTAATTTCTTTATGAATTCTTATCGCAGGTTTTTTCTGGTTTGTGTTTTTTTTCTTTTTATTACGGTACCCGCAATTTCCCAACCTAATCCTTTAATGGGGCAGAGCCTGGAGTCAGTGAAGATAGAAACCATCTCTGACGACGTGCTTAAGAATTATTATCTGCAGGCGATATCAAATGGGATTTCTGAGCAAGACCTTTACAACGTACTCCGGGAAAGAGGTTTGCCGGAAGCTGAGTTACAAAAATTAATTGAACGCCTGAGCTTGATGAAGGCGGACACTACAACAACCTCCCGGTATGCCGACAGTAAACCACTTAGCCAGGCAGAAAAAAAAGACCGGTTTTTCAACCAGGATGCCAACCTGGTTCCTTCCCGACAAATAAAAAAAGATTTAACCATATTCGGTGCGGAATTATTCACCACCAACAGCATGGTCTTTGAGCCAAACCTGAGAATTCCTACTCCTGCTGGTTACATCCTGGGACCGGATGATGAAATAGTTATCAATGTATTTGGCTTTAGTGAAAAAACATACAATGTGACGGTTAATGAGGAAGGTAATATTTATATACCCCAGGTAGGCCCTATTCATGTAAACGGACTTAGCATCGAACAAGCTTCTTCAAGGATACGGACCAAACTTGCCTCAACGATTTACAGGGCGATCAATGGTGGTCAAACACAAGTACAGATATCCCTGGGTAAGATCCGAAGTATACGCGTAACCGTTATTGGTGAAGCAATAAGACCAGGTACGCTTACAGTGTCGTCACTCACCACCTTATTTAACGCCCTTTACCTTTGCGGGGGCCCCTCCGATATGGGAAGTTATCGAAAGATAGAACTGATCAGGGGCAATGAGTTGAAACGAACGATTGACTTGTACTCCTTCCTGTTAAAAGGCGATCAAAAAGATAATTTGTTACTGCAGGAGGGAGATGTTATCAGGATACCTTATTATAAGGTGCGGGTGTTATTAAATGGACAGGTTAAGCGAAAAGGCAAATACGAATTAATAGACGGCGAGACGTTCGAAGATGTACTTCAATTTAGCGGAGGTTTTGCAGATGACGCCTACAAACTGGGCATCAAGGTTTATCAACTGACAGATAAAGAACGAAAGATCATTGATATTAATAAACCGGATTTTAGTAAGTATCAACCACTTTCGAGCGACTCAATAATAGTAACCCAATTGAAGAATAGCTTCGAAAATAAACTGGTATTAGAAGGAGCGGTTATGCGTTCCGGTGAGTATGAGCTTAGTCCGGGGCTTACGCTCAAACAACTAATTGAAAAAGCCGGCGGTGTCATGGAAGATGTATATACTAAACGAGGTAGTATCAGCAGGTTGAACGCGAATAAGACGCCAAGCCAGCTTTCTTTCGACATAGATTCCGTGTTGAACGGGCTGGTCAATGTTACGCTGAGGAAAAATGACTCGGTTACAATTTATTCGATTTTCGATTTGTCGAAGCCGACAGAAGTAAGCATTGAAGGTTTAGTAAAAAAGCCGGGGAAATACAAATGGGCTGAGAACCTGAGCTTAAATGATGTGATCCTATCAGCCGGTGGACTAACCGAGGCTGCAGATCCAACAAACATCGAAATAGCCAGGAGAATAGAGAATGCTAATTTTTCGGAACCCAACCACATTCAAACAGAAATAATATTAGTCAACCTGAACGACCCTACCTCCAGGAACGACTTAGTGCTAAAATCAAACGATGTTATTAATATCCGCCAGCGACCCGGGTATGTGTTACAGCGAACGGTTTATATTGAAGGTATGGTGGTAAACCCGGGAAGATATTCATTACAGATGAGCGGCGACAGGATCAGGGATCTAATGGCAAGAGCAGGGGGATTCAGAGCAAACGCTGACACCACCGCCATAATCATACGCCGGCTGGTGAAGAAGAATCAGTCATTGGAAGACAGGGAAAGAACATTTTCAAAATTGCTCAAGATCACCGATGATAGTCTCACGACAACAGAATCGCTGCGTAAGGAGATCTTCAAAGATTATAGCAACATAAGTATCGATCTAAATAAAGCGTTGCACGACCCCGAAAGCCTGGAAAATATGGTGCTTGAGGATGGGGACGTAATCACTATTGAAACCAATACCAACCTCGTGAAGGTTAGTGGTGAAGTTTATTTCCCAACCATCATACCATTCAAAGAAAATGAGAACTTAAGCTATTACATTGAAAAATCAGGGAGTTTTACGCCACTGGCGCGCAAAAGCGGAGCAATTGTGATTTATCCCGACGGCAGGGCAAAGCAAATCAGCAGGTTCCTGTTCTTTAAAAAATACCCTGAAGTAACATCCAGGTCAGAAATCTTTGTTCCGCAAAAATCTGATAAGAACAAAACCAGGATCTCAATTGGGGAATGGTCTGTCGTGTTGTCTTCCCTGGCCATAATTGCAAATGTGATCATCAGCCTCCGTAATTAGAAGCATATGGAAATAGGTTTAGATAAATCTTCAAACGAGCCACAACGTTTCGATAAGTCCGGGGAAACGAATTCTGAAAGCCACATAATACACCATGTATTTAAATCCATCCTGAGCAGGTGGTGGGTTTTTGTGATCATTGGACTGGTGGGGGGCGCTGCGGGGTTTTATTATGCAAGCAACAAAAAGCCTGTGTACGAAAGCTATCTTTCCTTTGCCCTGGATGAAGGAGGCTCCGAAGGTGGGATGTCTGGTGCATTAGGGCTTGCAGCTCAATTTGGCCTTTCTCTCGGTGGTGCAAAAGATGTTTTTACCGGGGATAATATACTCGAGATTATGTTGAGCAGGCGGGTAATTGAAAAAGTGTTGCTTGATGTTGATACTTTTCAGAACAAGCCTGCCACGCTAATTCAGTTTTATCTCGAAAATGAAGAACAAGCCGATAGGGCGTCCAACACAAAAACTGCTTCCTACTTTCGGCCGGGAGCTTTTAAAGACGGGCTCAATTATGCGGCTGATAGTATTTTATATGCGACATTCCTGGAGTTTAAGCAAAATTACATTTCAGTACGACGCCCCAATAAACGCCTTAACATTTATGAACTCTCTGTTAACAGTCATTTTGAAAAATTCTCTAAAGTGTTTACAGACAAACTGATCAATGAAACGAATAGATTTTACACTGAGATCAGCAGTAAAAAGGCAAGGGAGACTTTAGAGATCTTGGAGAACAGGGTGCCTGATGTAAAAGGCAAATTGGATGCAGCTATTTCCAGGAAAGCAGCCATACAGGATGCAAATCTAAATACCGCATTTTCAAGTGCCCAGGTGCCGATGATCAAGGAACAAAGTAACGCCCAGGTATATGGTACCGCTTACGCGGAGATGTTTAAAAATCTTGAAATGGCCCGTTTTCAATACCTCAAAAGTATTCCGCTGATGCAGGTGATCGATGCTGCAGACTACCCAATGAAAAAAGTTGGGCAAGGCAAATTGAAGACGGCAATTATTTGTGCGGTCATCAGCAGTTTTATCTTCTTCCTCTTCTTTATCCTGGCAACTATTTTCAATTATGGCAAAAAGACAAATACCTTGATCACACCTCAATAGGCGTTGTCAAAAATTGGATCAGGAGCTTGCTGACCACTACTCATTGGTTGGTTTTTCTATAGTTCCGGCTACGAATTTTTCAAAAGACGGCGGGTTTTTAAAGCAATATTCAGAACATACCCAGGTACAAACGTGACAACATAAAAATGTACCCAATAACATTTAAGGTGAGAGTATGATTTGTGTACCCAGTCTTCGATATCTTTTAATGGAGAATGTTCAAAGTTCCCGACTTTCAAAGATTTTTCTGCTTTAAACAAAATGTAGTATCTCCTGATAAAGTAAACAAGGTAGGAGCATCTGAATTTTGTAATGATGCTTTCGGGAACGGTTAAATGTCGCATGAAATCAATAACTCCTTCCATATGATTGATGAAGATGTCAAAGAAATTAATTCCTTTCGAACTTGCATTTGCTGCTGTCAAACAATTTCCTTCAACAATAACTACTTCATGGTTATTGGTAAAAGCACTTAGCAATAATAGGAACCCGAGGAAAGCATTACCGTGATAGCGTGAATAAATTTCATGGTCATTTTGTTTTTCATTAAGGAAGATCACACTGCTGATGAGACCAATGTGGTAATTCTCCTCTATCAATAACCTGTCACGGTTGCTTCGGTAAACATTGAACCCAATTTTTTTTGCAGCATTTTTCAGGAATAGGGTGGCAATTAAATTGTTTGAACCCAGATTTTCCATGATTACGTTTAATAGGCCATCAGTCACAAAATCATCGTCAGATAGTACCCATAAATATCTGCCAGATCCGAGTTCCCGACATTTCTTTAGATTCTCAAAAAAGCCGGTATTTTGTGCCTGGCGGTTTGCAATGATCTTTACCGACTGGTGTTGAGCAATGGCTTCAGTAATTACTTCCCAGGTATTATCTGTGGACCCGTTGTCGGAAATGACGATTTCGATCTTAGCCCGGAAATAGCTCACTTGTGGTAATAGATGTTTCAACGCATTTGTGAGCGTGCCAGCCCTGTTCCAGGTTGGAATGGCAATCGTTAGTATAGGGCGTTCGTCACCTGTTCCAGAGACCATAAGCTTTTTGATTGAGTATTTTTTGAGTTTGGATGGAAAGGAATATTACAGGTACCAATAAGTTGATGTTAGTAGCCAAAATGATTCCCGTAGATTTTAAATGAATCCCTTCGGCAAGAAAAATAGCCATTGGAATGCAGGTTAGTAACTGGAAGATCGCGCCGTATAGTGAGATGGTTATTTTCCCAATACCTGCCAGAAAATAAGAAAAGATTGATGACCAGGTCATGAGAATCGAAAACAGGGCAAATTGAAATGACAATTCCCGCGGAATGACGATATCATTGCCCAGCCAGGCACGGAACACGATGGGGGATATCAGCCACAGGATAATAATGCCCACAGAGAACAGGATCCATATCCTGACTAATTTTTTGATTGAATTTTTCATCCACCCAAAATCCCCTTTTGCATTTGCTTCGGTAAAAGCAGACCAAAATGGGGTCATGATGATAGCAAAAATTACTTGTACTGTTGCGAACAATTGGTAGGTCACGTTATAGGGCGTAACGGCGGCCGGCCCGTATAACTGGGTGATGATTATGCTGCTGGATGAAAACATTACAATGGTTGTGATCTGGATAATAAAAAACTTGAGACCCAGGCTCATCAATGCCTTGAAATAAATCCGTTGCGGCAATCGAAAAATGGCCGGCCTGAACGCGTTCAGCGACTTGCCAAATAAGATAACAGTAGTCAATCCAGAAACAAGAATGGGTGCTACCATAAAGACCAATGCAATGGAAAACAAATTTGGCTCATAGAATTTGTTGATCAAGCCGATCAGTAACAGGGTCAGAAGATTTCCCAAAAGTACCAGGCTGTTACTGAAAGTGGTTTTCTGAAGAGAAAGCAACACAGTAGAAATGTTTTTTAAAACCAATTGCACACAAAATAAAGCGAACACAACGGCGACTATGACATGAATATCTTCGTCGAAACCCGGTGGAATATTGAGGATCGCATTCCAATTCAAAAAATAACTGATGGTAAAGAAGAAAAGTAAAATGGCCCCGGCAATGAGGATCATCGATGAATATAAGGTCTGCACATAAATTCTCGCCAGGTATTTGTCATCTAAAGCAATTGCCTCTGCAAACTTATTACGGAAGCCGTTCCCGAGGCCGATATCCATCATGTTGAACCAGCTCACGATGGAAAAAATCGTGATCCAGATCCCATATTTTTCTTTGTCAAGAAGATGGATAGTAAGGGGGACCAGTATAACAGAAGTTAAGATCCCAAGGCCTTTGATGCCCAAAGACCCAACAATATTCTTTTTAACCAGAATAGTTCTTTCAGAACCCGTAAAAATTTTTTGGGCCCGCACACTCATTGTTGAAGTTTAATCTAAAAATCTTTATCAGTTGGCCTGTTTTCTTTGGTGTTTACAGCCGGACGCCGCGGTCAAAAATAGTTGACCAATCCCATCTGGTCTGGTGCTTCTCACACAAATTTCGCTACGTGCCTTCCATTTCAACCGGGCGGGCCTGAGGCTCCATTTCCGTGATGGGTTTGCCAAACGCAATCTTGGGATAGGTGTTTGTATGGGGATCGATCATCACCTGGAGCACGACAGCCTGCCTGGCATTTTCATCACTCCAGATCCAATCCAGGGCGCTTGCTATTTCGCCCGGCTCCCTGATTGTTTTGCCGGGGATGCCATATGCCACCGAGATCTTTTCAAAATCTGGTGCCGAGTACCCCCAAAAAGTAGATTGGTACCTGGATTCAAAATAACTATCCTGGAATTGCCGGATCATGCCAAGGTTTTGATTGTTCATCACGATGATCTTAATGGGTAGCTTGTTCCGAACGATGGTCTGCAGTTCCTGGATGTTTAATTGCATGCAGCCATCACCCGTTACCACAACGATTGGCTGCTTCTCAAAGGCTAATGATGCGCCGATGCTCGCCGGTAAGGCAAAACCCATTGCACCCATACCCCCGGAGGTAAAAAATAATTGATCACTTGAAAGTTCAATTGATTGAGCTGCCCACATCTGGTGCGCTCCTACATCCGCTAAAAAAACCTTTGCTGTTGCGGAAGATTTTGAAAGCTGGTGCATGAAAACATTCGGATTGATCGCCTTTTCAGGCAGCTGGAGTTCCTGAATATCTGGCCATTTCGTGTGTAAATGCCCGATATATTCCGACCATGCTTGCTTGACTGAGAATTGATAGTTTTTTATAGCCGTCAGCAGATCATGCAAAAAAAGTTTTACATCCTGCACAATCGGGACACATCCCTTTACGCGGTTGTTGATTTCAGCAGCCTCGCAATCTACGTGATATATTTTCCGACTTTCAAAAAATCCTGTATCTGCGCCCGTTTGCCTGATGTCTAGCCGGCTTCCCAAGACCAATACAAAATCAGATTCTCCAAACGCAATATTTGCCCAACGGTTTCCGTAACTCCCAATGAAACCAATCCGTTGAGGATGGTCAAATGGAATAACGTCTACTGCAAGTAAGGTAGTTACCACAGGTACATTTATTTTTTCGGCAAGTTCAACCAGTAACGTGTTCGCAAATGCTGACCTGATGCCTCTGCCAGCGAGTATCACCGGTCGTTCTGCCTGTTGAATATCGTTGATCAATTGTTTCATGATTTCCGGTATCGATGCTGAGTGTTGCGTCTTTTTCGACGACCCGTGCGCGGGAACATCGATATGGGCACGCTGAATATCCATTGGAACATCGATAAGAACCGGCCCGGGCCTTCCTTCAATCGCGGTGTTAAATGCAAGCTCAAAAATTGCAGGGATCTCGGCAGGAGAAGTTACGCGGAAACAAGCTTTTGTTATGGGTGCAGCCATCGAAACAATATCCGTTTCCTGGAAACCCAACTGCCTGATTGGCCGGTCCCCTTTTTGTTCATGCCTGTTTACCTGCCCGGTTATAAACAATGCGGGCGATGAGTCAAAATAACAGCTTCCGATACCAGTAAGCAGATTTGTTGCACCTGGGCCGCTGGTCGCAAGGGCTACACCCGGCAAACCGGTTGAACGACCGTATGCATCGGCTGCGAAGGCAGCTGATTGTTCATGATGCATAGATATAATATGAATGCCGGTTTCCCGGTTCAATGAATCAAGTATGTGTGCGATCATGCCTCCCGACAACTCGAACACATGCGTAATACCCTTCTTCTCCAGGAAAGATGCGATGAAATCAGAAACTTTCATTGACAACTGTTGACTTATAAAAATTGATCGTATTACGAATGCTCATTTCTAAAGGGGTAACCCGTAATGGTCCGAACGTTTTTTTAAATAATTCCATGTCCCCGGCAATGAGCATTGACTGCCCGGTTCGATATGGGATAACGCCGAAATTTAATTGAAAATTGGGGTCGACGCTATCCCTGACAAATTCAAGTAAAGTTTTTAAAGGCCTCAATTCGATTGCACTTAGATTGTAAACGCCACTCTTGTCTTGCTGGTTAAATACTAACCTGGAAATAGCTTCAATAAAGTCATCGATATACAGGTATGCATATTGCTGCTCCCCTCCGGTAAAATCCATCGCTGAAACCTTCTTTTCCAGCATGGTTTGGATGAAATCAGGCAATAACCACTGGCGGCTTTCTCCTTCTCCAAAGATGGAAAAAACCCGAAGCCAATACCACTGGATTCCATGATTCAAACAAAAATTTTTCAGTAACTCACAACAAACGGTTTTCACTGCCCCATAGGCAGAATCTGGTTTGCATGTGTGTGATTCAGCGACCACCGAATCCAGATAACCATACTCGGCCTGCGATCCCAACCCGATAATTCTTTGTGTTTGTGAGGCTTTTGCAATCAATAAAATGTCTTGTAATAAAAGAATATTTTTCGATTGAACTTCCCGATCATTTCTTTGCGAATGAGCAACGCCGATCCATGCAGTATGAATGATTGTCGAGGGTTTTAAAGTGATTACCTGCCCGATCCAATTTTCTTCCTCGATGTCGATCCAGGTAATCTCTTTACCAACTTCCCCGTAGGTTTCCAAATTCGACCCAGCCCGCCTGGTTGCTACCAGGTGATATTGATTGTTGCAAAGGAGTTTACCAATGTGGGCGCCCAAAAAGCCTGTAGCCCCGGTAAGTAAGATGACCTCTTTCAATGCTTAATTTTTGCTGATAAAAGTTTTAATCTTTTCCAGGATATAGTCGAAATGTTCAT
>JAURWD010000204.1 GCA_030655145.1 Ferruginibacter sp. | reverse complement strand
TGATCAAGGGGGCATATTGCGCAATCCATTCATCGCCCAATATCCCGAGGCTGCCGTCTTTTAATAAGATCGCCCGCTGACCTGCAAGCAGCATTTTCTCAAGTTCATTTAACGGCACTTCTTCCGTCCCAAACTTTAGGCTAAGCTTAACCGTTAGTGAATTATTTTCTCCTTCATGAATATCAACGCTGGTTTCCGCCTTGTGAGTCGAATAACGGAAATGCTTCAGCATATCCATCCCCACCACCTGTATGTTTTGCTCCAGCAAAAAATGATAGCATTTCAAAAACCATTGTTTTTTTTGTGCATCCGCAAACGGCAGGTAGTAGTAGCCATTTAACTGCCGTGGAAAGTTTGGATGGAGACCGACCAATAGTTCCGTAAAATTATTCTCCGCTTCACGATCGCGGCGAATCAGGTAGGCTTCACCTGCCACTGTAGTTTCATACGTTTCTTTGAATGGGCCTTCGGTTAAAAATCCCTCGTATAGCCACTGCGGCGTCAGCACCAGGAAAGAGCCACTGATCTCGCTTAGTAACACGCGGTTAACCGGTAGCATCTCCACGAGGTGTTGCGTAAATAATTCATTTCTGTTCACCTCGTAATCAGCCTCCAGCCTTGCCAGTACCTGCTTTGCCATTTCCTGCGGGTCGCTGCGATACTGCGATGCGTCCGCCTGCTTTATCCATTGAAGCGTTTGATAGTCTTTAAAGGATAGCAGGAAATACTCGCCGTTGCTGAAGAGAAAAAAATTGTGTTGGTCAAAATCTTCCAGCGGGTAGCGATCATTGTTTAACGAGATCCAGGTCTTCAGATGCAGTCCCACGTTGTCTTGAATTACTTCAAATGTTAGGTGCGGTTTGTAGCCGCTGAAAGTGCAGGGCGTAGTTTTAGCATTGTGTTTATCAACCCAGTATTTCGTATACCATTTTACGAGTGGCGTAAATGGTTTGAGGGTTTCGAAAAGTGCATGCAGGTCGCGTAGGAGGGCAGTTGGGTAAAATTCTTTGTATGGAACCCCAGCCTTGCCTTTTCGGTATTTAGACTCAATATTTTTTTCACGAAGCAGGCTATGCGTAGGATCGAAATTGACCAGCGTTTCTTTTGCGGATTTCGGTAGCTCATTAAAAGATTGATTGAGCTCGCGATGTTCCAGCTGCCGGTGATCGTAACTAATTCCCTTTTCGGATTTTTTTATGTGTAATGCCTGTACAATACCACTGTTTTGTAAAAGCTGTTGGGGGCAAAATAACAGGACTACTTTATACTCGGTCTTCGTCAGCATTCTTCAGTTCAAATTGGCGGCAAACTTAGTTTCATACCGTTAGATTTCCCGCAATTGGGGAAAACTGCGGTTAATTTCAGCGGACGGGAGAATCAACGAATGGAGTGAGGCAGAGTTGATCAATTTTATTGGAAACTGAACCGATTTCACCGAGGCGGATTGTGAGGAGAAGACTGCTGACAAGGAAGCCGGGTTTGCTCACCAGTTTCGCCATCCTGACGATTTTTTTGTCCCGCTCAACAACGCTGTCCACGCGGGCGGCGGCATTCATTGGTGCAAATTCTGTCGCATATTTCCAGGCGCCATCCCTGGCGCATTGCATACTAAAATCAACAAAATAACCATCCATTTTGCCGGTTCGTTTTAAGATGGCTGTCAACTTTGGCCATACTTTCGTGAGGCGCAGTTGGATGGTTTCAACCAGGCTGGAAAGAATGCTGTTTATTTTATAAAAATCATTTTTGAGAGCATGAATGCTGTTGCCCGGGCAAAGTTCTGCGGCAGCTATTCCAAGGTCCAGATTAATATGCGCATTCATTCCGAGAAGGAGGTTTTGCAAAACGATTGGCCAGGTTTCCCGGGAGGCAGTGAAAGCATATTGCCAGCTGCTGGTGCAAAGCTGTCCTTTCCTGTATTGATCGTATGCGGTGAGATACCGGTTTGCAAACAGCACATCAAATTTTTCCATCCTGGGGCCATCTTCGAAATAGCCGGTGGCAATTCCCTTCTTTACTTCTACGGTAACCTGGTGATAGAGCGCAGCAAAATAACCCAGCGGATCCTGCTTTTTTTTACAATCGCGAATGATTTGTTCCATGAAGACGATGACCTCATCAATTGTTGTTGCTTGCATACAGGGTTAGTTCTTATGAATGTAGGAAGAATTTCCTGTCAATGCAATTTTGAGGAATGAACCGATAGGGAAAATTAAGACATGCTGAAAATTAATAACCAATTAATTCCAGTAGTAGCGGGGCACCAGGCCATCATAACGGCAATGTGGAGACGCAAATTAATGTCGAAAAAGAAGTAGCTTATTGTAAGGCCTGATCAAAATCATTTAAAATGTCAGCAATATTCTCAATGCCGACACTCAACCGGATAAGGCCATCGGTAATTCCAAACTTCAGTCGCTCCTCAGCACTTACGCCTTTATGGCTCATACTTGCAGGGTGAGATATCAAGGTATCAACCGTGCCCAGCGAAATTGCCCGAACACACATTTGTAGTTTGTCAATAAACTGTTTGCCTGCTTCCAGGCCACCCTTGACTTCGAAACTCATCACAGCGCCGGGGTGCTTCATTTGGCGCATAGCCGTTGCGTGATCAGGATGCGTTGGCAGGCCGACATAATTTACATGAGCGATTGATTTGTGGTTGCTCAGATAATCAGCAACTGCGACCGCATTGCTGCAATGCCGGTCCATACGGATCTCTAAGGTTTTCAGCCCATTTATTAAAAGGAAGGCATCGAAGGGGTTGCTGTTACCTCCAAGTAACACATGCCATTTCCAAACCTTATTTTTCATTAATTCAATGTCTTTCCCGATCAAAACCCCTCCGATCGCCGTTCCATGGCCATTCAAAAATTTCGTGGTTGAGTGGAAGACAAAATCAACTCCATATTTGAAAGGTTGCTGGAGGTAAGGCGTTGCAAAAGTATTGTCGACTGAGACCAGCAGTCCGAATTGTTTGGCAATCGCGGTCACGGCCGCGATGTCAACGCATTGGATGGTTGGGTTCGCCGGTGTTTCAATGTGTACGAGTTTGATAGAAGGATCCTTTTTCAGCGCAATTTCCACAGCCTCAAGATTACGCAGGTCTTCAATGATCGTGTTGATACCGGCTTCCGCCATCACTTTTAAAAACAATTCGTGCGTGCCACCATACAAAGAATAGTGCGAAAGCACGGTGTCGCCGGCTTTTAGTGTACTCATGAACATGGTGGTCATCGCCGCCTGCCCGCTTGAATGAAGGATCGCTTTTAATTTCAACGGGTCACCTTGTGCGTCAGTAAGTCCGAAACCTTCCAGCGCTGCAATGGTTTCCTCGGCAGCGGTGAATGTTGGATTGCCCCACCGGCTGTAAACCCGGCTTTTATCTTCACCTGCAAAACGTTCCATACCTTGCTGGGCAGTGTCAAACGTAAAAGTTGAAGTCGCAAAAATGGGTGTTATGTGTGCGAACTCGGCATTGTCATGGCCCATCGTGTGGAGCGCCACGGAACTGATCCCGGTAAGGGGGAATTTCTTATCTGTCATTGCGAATGGCTGGTAAAAAGTGATGAATTGAAAGCAAGGTCAAAATTAAGTGAAACTAATTTGAAACGAATTGTCTTGACCTAGCGAAGCAAAGACAGCGCAAGAAAATTAAACGGCTATTTATAGTTATTGATCATTGATTTGAACTTCCGCTTCATTCATTGGCTGCAGGCTTGCAGAAAAAACTTGGAGTAAAGAAAACTCAAAATGCCGTTGCAGGTTTTTGGTACAATTAATGTTTAAATCATAAACAACAACATCATCCACACTCACAAAAAAAAATCCTTAAAATGAACAGATTATTCCGGGGACTTATTGCAGGTTACGGCGCTAAAAAACTTGGCGGTGGTTGCTTAAGCACAATTGTTATTTTCCTGCTGATCTATTTTGCGCTTGGTCAATGTAACTAAGGAGATTTACTCCGGAACGGTTAACGCAAAAAAGGGCTGTATACCTTACACATCTTATCAGACAATCGCTTCCCCACCGTGTGTTTTAAATTCCACACGAGGGCGGTGGCATTTAAAGTAAACCTGGTGATACTTTCGGGTGTCGACGATGGATAAATTCGTTGACACCCGTTTCCATTTAATGTCCAACGGTTTTGTCCAATTGACCGTACTTCCATCACGTGGCCCCACTCCCAATACGCAACACAAAGGCGCCAACAAAATATTCACACATAACATCCGGGTTTAAGCTCAATTCCTGATTTCCATATCCGGATCTAAAATAAAACTGGCCAATCCCCAATAGTTGCAACACGATCCCTTCAAAATTTCAGGTGAATAATTAAAATCCGACCTCCGGCACCTTGGTTCAATTTCTCCAAAACATAATCCAGTCTAACCGCTTATAGTAACGGTGTAGGGTAACCGAAAATTTGTTTTCCATTAGTTTTAGTGATCCGGGGCCGGTAGGATAGGGCAGGGAAAAATATTCTAACTTTAATTTCTCTAACTACCATTCAAAAGACCTCGAGAGATGATTCAAAAAGCTCAACACACTGCTGTTTATATTCATGCTGAAATGGATAGGAAATGGCTCATAGAGGAGCTGCTGCAAGGAGGTGTTGTTCAAGGATTCCCCCGAACAAATGATGAGGCCATTGAAGTGTTCTCCAATATTACCTTGCAGTTTTTTATCAAAGAGGAGTTAATTCACGATCGCGTCCAGGTAGCTACCGGCTTCAATACTTCACTGGCAAATGCTTCTTCAGGCGAACAAAGAAAAGCGTTGATCAACTTCATCCTTTCCAGGCAACCGGCTGCCATTATTTTGGATGATGTTTATGAGAGTCTCGATGTACAAACCCGCCAGTGGATGCTGGACACGCTTTCGGCTATAGAAGATAGCGTGCTCCTGGTCCAGGTGTTTAGCAGGAATGCAGATCTGTTGCCCTTCATAGACACGATTTACCTTATGGAAAACAACGAGGTGGACCGCATAGTGGACCGCCAGGTTTTTCAAACAACAAATTCCAGGACTCTTCCGGCTGACAACCTCGCCCGTATCCCTGCACCCTTACATAAGTTTGATGTTGGTGAGGAAGCACTGGTCCGCATGAATGAGGTTTCAGTAGGGTATAATGAGCGCCCGGTGTTAGATCGTATCTGCTGGGAGATAAAACCAGGTGAGTTCTGGCAATTGAAAGGTACTAACGGATCAGGTAAGACGACGTTACTAACCATGATTACCGGTGACAACCCAAAAGCGTTTGGCCAGGATATTTACTTATTTGGCAGACTAAAAGGTTCCGGCGAAACGGTATGGGAGATAAAAGAAAAGGTCGGGTATTTCAATCCAAATATGATCCGTGATTTTGAACGGCACGATTCAGTGGAACAAATGATCATTTCGGGCTTTTTTGATTCTGTCGGCCTGTATATCAAACCCACGGAAATGCAAATAAACCTAGCCTGGGAATGGCTGTCTGTACTAGGCCTCACGTCCCAACGAAGGCAGGCCTTCAGGCTTTTCCCCCCGGGGCTACAACGAATGATCTTGATAGCGCGGGCAATGGTGAAACATCCTCCATTACTGATTTTAGACGAGCCGACTTCTGGCCTGGATGATGAAAGTGCAATATTATTTACAGCATTGGTTAATAAAATTGCAGCTGAATCTACAACCGCGATCGTTTATGTTTCCCATCGAACAGAAGCCGGACTGCAGCCGCAAAAAATTTTTCAACTAATGCCCGGCGCTCAGGGATCAACCGGCTCAGTTACACAATAGGACAGAGTTTCGTGTAAGATGCTGCGATTGCATTGACTCGGGTTTGTAACGGGTACTGCCGATTTTACGACCGGCAGTCCAGCTGTGCTTCCAGGAGATATTTTTGGGAATCTTACGGGAAAATACGTCGATCTTTTGTTGTTTTTCCGCAGCCATCGTATATTTACCAACAGCGATTTAGTAAATTCCACACTCAGTATTTGCCTTAATCGTCTGATTCTAATAAACCCACTACGTATGACGCTGCAAGGAAACCTGCACCTAAATTATAATGGCCAGACCTACCTGCTTGCCGTAAAATCGATTCTTCTAAAAGGTGTTTATTATTTTTTCATTCATGAGCCAGAAGAGCGCCACGACTTATTATCCGGCGAAACTTTACAATTAGTTTACTCCGGGGAATTTATCAATCCAGCCGAGGTTGAGGGAGGCACTCATAAAACATCCCCCGAAATCATCACCGCCATCGAAGGCATGTTGATGGAAAATAAAGAACTCTGGTACTACTAAATTTTTACAATCTTTCCTTTCCCACCCGGCGCTTGCTTTAGCCAATTATTGTTTCTACCTTATAACACCGGCGGTTAGCTCACCTAACGGTTCCGGCATTTACCAAACACAAAACCCAAACAACAAATGAAAAAATTAATTACCTGCGCCTCCTGGGCGTTGTTAATGCTTGGCTGCAGTGATGCCGGCAAAACAAGTGAAAAGAACGTGGTGGCTGACACCAGCTCCAGTAGGGAACCAATGACTTCCACGGTTAAATATGCGTATACACTTCCTGAACCGTATGCAGAGTGGGAACGGGGCGACATGAAACACGTCGAAACCGCTTTAAACTCCCTCAAAGCCTGGGAAACAGGAGATATTGCTGCCTGTGTTACCGCCTTTGGAGATAGTGTACTGCTTCGTTTTGATGGATTTCACCAAAAGCTCAGTCAGGATAGTTTACTAAAACACTTTACAAAAACCCGGGCTGAACTTGCTTCGCAAGAAGTGCAGATGCACGACTGGGAATCGGTAATTTCCAAAGATAGATCCAAAGAGTATGTAACGCTCTGGTATAAAGAAATATCAACAGATAAGAAAGGGAGGAAGGATTCTGTGTCTGTGGTAGATGACCTGAAATTTGTGAATGGAAAAATAGTGGAGCTTGATCAAAAAATTCAGCATTTCCCGGCAAAGAAATAATTCTGAATTGTATCAAACGCAAACTGGACTTTCTTCACGAAAGTCCAGTTTTTTATTGGCTGCCAGATCGAAATGAAAACACCTTATCCAGCGAATGTTGAACAGTAATATCGAATTACCTTTTTGCTTTATTATCTACGTTGCATTTCATCATCATCATCTTCGCTATCAGGTTGATCATATTCTTCTTCCTGCTCAGGTTCATTCATGAAATTTTCAGCATCAGCCTGGCTGTCTAATTCAGCCGAGTTTAAAGCTGCAGCCTGCTCATCAGGTTCGTCACCTTCGAGGTAATCTAATTCTTCCGCAGATATTTCTTCATCTTCAAGATCAAGGGTAGACTCAGCATCTGTGTCGAGCGTATCATCGCCGTCTGTGCCTGCACTGAATTCCATAGAATCATGCTTTAGGTCAGGTTTCACCGGCTCTTCTGGCGTATTACGTGGGTCTTGCATAAAAGTCGTTTTATTTAAACAGAAGTAAAACTGTGCCAATAAAGCAAGAAGGCCTTATCACTGTCGCTTCAACAATGGCCCAGGTAGAATGCGTTTGACGGAAAAAGCATTGCAATCAATCCTTGGAAGTCAACAAGTGTTTTGGAAATCGAAAAAAAGATTCGGGGAAGTTTTTGCTCACTGTCTAACCGGAATAAAAATTTAATAGGTTGAAGAAAGAATTTCTCAAGACACATCAGTTCAAATTCATTAAAAAAATATCGATTATGGCTAAGTATTCGAAGACGGCGGAAAAGAGTGTAGAGAGCGCTATGCATCGCATGAAAAAAGGAACGCTTGAAATTGGAAACTCTGATAAAAAGGTGACCAATCCTAAACAAGCCATTGCGATAGGATTGTCGGAGGCAAGAGAAAAGGGAGCGAAGGTGCCGGCAGAGAAACCTGCGCAAAAAAAAGCAGCAACAAAAAAATCGACCCCGAAGAAAACTGCAACAAAAAAAGCAGCGCCGAAGAAGGCCGCTGCAAAGAAATCTACGAAAAAAGCTAAACCGGGTCCAAAAACAGGATCGAAGAAATCAACCTAGTAGATAAACCTGTTTTCAATAATGCTTAACTGGCTTGTCTGAAATTAGATTGACGTTTGCTAACCAGCCAATTTGAATGAAGAATGGTTGTTGAACTATTCATCGTTTGTGTTATCATCCTGGTCATCCGGGTTGCTGTAAATGTTGTTCTCTTCATCTTCTTCACCTAAGGCTTCGTTCGCGTCGTCGTCTTCGCTGCCTGGTACGTCAAGATCTTCGCCAGAAACATCAATTTCTTCATTGAGCTTTTCACCATCTTCATCGGTATCATCCAAGGTAGCTGCACGAAGTTCAGCGTCTTCTTCCCCGTCGGTGGAATCAAGTATGGCAAGTTCTTCATCACTGATTTCGGTATTCGCGTTTTCGTCTGCATTTGTAATTGGCTCATTTTCTCCCGGTATACCCGGGTCTGCTTGAAACCCATCATCTGCTGTAGTAAGGTCATTCTGTAGTGTAGTCATGTTCTTAAAGTTTAAAGATCAAGGTTACAAAATTGTGCCAGAGATGCGGTAACTGAAATGCCTTTATTAAAAATAAAAAATCTCTGAGCCAGAAGGGAAAGCAAGAAAATTTGTGTGAGTTTTATTCATTGATTTGAACCGAGCGTTTTTCATCAATTACCATTGTTTTGCTCCACTTGTCATGCCATGGTCGAGTGGGCCTACCCAAGGCACTAAACTCATTGAATGGAACTGCGCGGCTAAAGCCACGTTGCAAAGCCTGGCTAAAAGTTAATTGCTCTCCATCCAGGCTCACGGCCCTGGTTCCGGTGATGAACTTCCCCGGCGACTTACCCTTAAAAATTGCCTCAATGGAAAACATGTAAAGGCCGTAGAACACCAGGATCAAAATCCTTTCTAAGATCGTTGAATCAGGTGTGTTCAAATAATTAACAATGAAGTCGGGATTCGCCAATTCGATCAATAACAATACAATAACAAGCAGGAGGTAAAACAATACGAGGTCGACCAGGTAGTTTGCCAGACGCTTTCCCGAACTCGCGGCAATGTATTGGGGCGTATCGAAATGTAGAAGTAGGTCTTCGCCTTGTGGCAAATGTTGAGCGTGCATAAATGTAGGTTAGGGTAACGGGTTAAATTTTCACCTGCAGCATTTTAGCGCAGGCAGGGCATAAAAAAAGCACCAAATTTTGTTTTCTTACTTTTCAATTGCTTGTCTTGTAATACTAACGAAACCTGATGCTCCTGCTTTGAGTTTTGAGATTTTTTTGAGGAATCTTTTCTTCTCAATTCATGTAGTAAATATACATAAATGACTTATCGATTTCCAAATTTTTATCACTTTTTTTTTGATGTTTTTGCTTAAAGTTATTCACATCATTTGTTTCATCTTAACCATCCGAAATCTTCGGGTTATTTCGCCTACCTCCGAAAATTTGCTTCAAGAAAATTCATCGTATTCGCTGCGAATATTTTGTCAATGATCACAGCGGGCTCCAGGTCAAACATCAGTCTTTTTATTTCCTCGATACTTACCGAATAATTAAATCCGGGCTGTGAAATTTCTACCGGGTTTTCCAGGAACTGTAGCATGTCATTTCTCAACACGGGTATCTCAGCCGTGGTTGGGTAAAAGTCAAGGTGGTTAATGAGGCCGTCATAATCACTTCCAATGGAGATGAGATTCCATCCTTTCCCGTCGCCGACTGTTTTGACAATTTCAAACAAATTAGCAAACAATACTTTTATGTATTGCAGCCGCAATTCCTTTTCACCCAGCTTTTTGTTTTTTTTGATGATGTCGATGATCTTATTTCCAGCGACTCTTTTTTCATCGAGCTGTATACCTATCAATCCATTTGATTCTGCAATGAACAGAATGTCTTCCGCACATACATTGATGCTGTTTTCATGCAGGTAATTTGCGTCATCGTGTAATTCAGCATCATCATCCTGAACCACCAACTCTGCAAGTGTTCGAGCCTTGCTGGCCACACCGGTGTGACTGCAAACAACCGGGAACAG